>JAFVHO010000164.1 GCA_017474485.1 Prevotella sp. | reverse complement strand
CGGCCTTTCCCTCCGTCATGCATAGCGTGCTGTAAGCATCGAGTGTAGAGATATAGACATCACTCGTCTTATCCAGTCCTTCGCGGTCCAGTACCAGCCGCATGTAGTGTCGGCCCTGCTTGCGGTCTTGCATACCCGTGTAATATACATATCCACGCATCATGTTACAGCTGTCAACAGTCATCGTGCCCTTCATCTCGGCGGTATCGATGAGTCCCAGGCACCGCTCGGGTTCCTTCACGAAGTGCATTACAATATAATCATAGGTATAGATGCTGTCGGCATCCGATACCATAACGGCGGTTGGCTGACTCTTTTCCTGACAAGCAGCCAGCAACGCCATTGCTGCGATGAAGTAGATAAATCTTTTCATTTTTCTCGGTTATGATGCGCAAAGTTAGGTAAATAATTCGATGAAATGGTTGTATAATACCAAAAAAATGTGGTTTGTGCCCCATGAGAACATAATTGTGCGCCATGAGAACATGTTCTCTGGTCTTTTCCCGTAATTTTGCACTCAAAATCAAAGATTTTAATCTCTATAAACAATGAACACAAAAAGATTTACGTTCTTCTTTGTCTTCCTGCTATTCCTTGTGCAGGGAATCTGGGCACAGCACGTGACCCCAGAACAGGCTAAGCAAATTGCCGCACAGTTCCTTCAAGGAAAAAGAACAGATAAAAGTTCCAAACGCGCCCCGGGTCAGAATGAGCTGAAGACTGCAGTGGTGTTCAATGCCAAGGACATGGCGGGACAGCCCTACCTCTATGCCGTCAGTGCCACTCTGCAAGATGGCTTCGTGCTGGTGAGTGGTGACGAGCGCTTCAAGGCCGTGCTGGGCTATAGCGACGTCAGTAACTTCGACGAGCAGAACATGCCCGATAACATGCGTGTCTTCCTGCAGGGCTACATCGACGAGATGAAGTATCTGGAGTCTATCAACTACCAGCCCACCAAGGCCGCTCCACGGCGTTCTATGAGTAATGTTGGTGTATTGATGACCACTACTTGGAACCAAAGAGCACCCTACAATAATCAGTGTCCTTTGGATAACAGTCAGCGCTCTGCAACCGGTTGTGTGGCTACTGCGATGGCTCAGGTGGTGAACTACCACATCCAAAATGATCATGGTCCTGCCGCCACCATCGCGGAGATTCCCGAATATACCATTCCCAATACGACTATCACAGTGAGTGCCATTCCATCTGGTACTGCTATTCCAAGCAAGGACTTGCTGCTGAATTCGTATGCCAATAACGCAGGGACAGATGCACAAAAGACCGCTGTTGCCCAGCTGATGCTCTATTGTGGCACTTCCGTGCAGATGAAATACTCCAGCGGTTCGTCAGGCACGCAGACTGCTTACGTTGCCAATGCCTTGATCAATTATTTTGGCTTTGACAACACGACTCGCTTCGTCCGCCGCATAGATTATTCTTATGCCGATTGGGTAAACCTTATTTATAATGAGGTAGCGGCAAGTCGTCCTGTCGTGTTAGGCGCAGGCAGGGCGGCTGGCGGACACGCCTTTGTGGCCGACGGCTTTGACGCAACCAACACATTATTCCATATCAACTGGGGCTGGGGAGGCTATCTCGACGACTACTTCGCCTTGTCCGTCCTGAACCCCGACGACGCTGGTCAGACGGGTGCTGCTGCTGGTACTGATGGCTACACCATTGACCAGCAGGCTATTGTCGGCATCCAGCATGTCGGAGCATCAGGAACAACAGATCCAGCGAGCTTGACCATGGATAGCTACCGTGTGGCAGGAACGGACATCCATTTCTCGGCAGGCAACCTCACAGGTACGACCAACAGTTTTGATATTGGAGTAGGCGTTTACGACGGCAGCTCGATAACGCTGTTTAAACTCATTGCCAGTCAATCTATATCTACTGGTAGCGCTTT
>JAFVHO010000163.1 GCA_017474485.1 Prevotella sp. | reverse complement strand
TCCCTTAACCTATAACCTATAACCATTTACCTATACCCCTTAACCCTTAACCATCTTCATCCATCCTCCTCGCATGAGACGAGTCAGGAAGATGATGCCACGGAAGGTCAGTTCGATGGCCATAGCCGTCCAAACACCTGGCAATCCGTAAGTTGTGGCCAGCAAGGCTGCTAACGTCAGGCGTACACCCCACATGGACGCTAGACTCATGATGGCAGGACGCAACGTGTCGCCAACACCTATGAAGATGCCGTTGATGACGATAGATGCTGCAAACATCGGTTCGGCAAAGGCCTCGATGCGCAGACATTCGGCACCAATGGCAATAATCTCGTCGACAGGCGTCATCAACGACATCAGTTCCGAGGCGAATATCCACATCAGCACACCCATCAGCGTCATGACTGCTACGCCCAAACCCGTTGACATGTGGGCAAACGACTGGGTCAGCTTACGTTTGCCAGCACCAAAGCTCTGGCCAACCAGCGTGGTGGCTGCTTCGGCAATACCAAAACCAGGCATATAGCATAGACTCTCGACAGTGATACCTAACGAATGGGCAGCGATAGCCACCGTACCCAATGGGGCTACAATCAGGGTGCTGACAATCTGTGCACCACCCATCAACAAGTGCTGTAAACCCATGGGCGCACCAATCTTTATGGCATTCTGCACCACATCGGCCTTTGGCTTGAAAGAACCAGGCCGGCCCACCAGTGACAGCATGTCAGACCTCACAAGCAGGAAATACATCATGAGACAGGCTGTGACGAGTTCAGCCAGACCCGTGCCGAGGGCTGCACCCATGACACCCATACCTAATATATATATAAAGAGGTAGTTAAAGATCACGTCCATGAGGCACATACAGATATTAAGCATAGACGGAATCTTCATGTTGCCTGAACATTTCAGCATCGAACCGCCCAGCCCCTCTATCTGGTAAAAGATGCCAAATACGCCGATGAGGGCGAAATAGAGTGATGCGTCGTGGGCTATCTCGGCAGAGCCACCCAACCAGTACGGCAGACGACCGCTGACCAACAGGGCTACAGTCGTAATACTGAGGCTCCACAACAGACAGCACACCAACGACTGTCGCAAGACACGACGGGCCCGTTCGAAGTCGTTGGCACCAATGGCATGCGCCACCTGCACGGAGAAACCCATATTCGCTGCTGCGCCCAATCCGCCCATCAGCCATCCCGTAGTCTCAACCAGTCCGATGGATGCAGACGCCTTGGCACCCAAATGCCCCACCATCGACGCGTCGATGAAAAACATGACGGTAGCCGATATCTGTGCCAAAATAGACGGTATACTCAGACTGATAATCAGCCTGAGCTTCTCGCCTTGCGTCATTTCGCGCCCTTCGCGGATGTACGCCAGCAGGTCAACATGCTCCCTTTTGCGTCCGAACATTACAAATTAGCTGCAAATTTACAAAATTATTCGTAATTCATAATTCGTAATTCGTGTTTTTTTTCGTATCTTTGCAAAAAATTAAAACGAACACGCGTATGAAGATTGGAATTATTGTAGCAATGGACAAGGAGTTGCAACAGTTGCAGCACCTGTTTTCTGATGGCAACGTCATCGTGCAGAAGTGTGGTATTGGCAAGGTAAATGCTGCTTTGGGAGCAGCTGAGATGATAGCCCAGTACAAACCCGACGTCATCATCTCATCTGGTTGTGCAGGCGGTAACGGCGACGATGTCAACATTCAGGACGTGGTGGTCAGCAGCGAACTGGTCTATCATGACGTCTATTGCGGCAGTGCTATAGGCGAAAGCGTCTATGGGCAGGTACAGGGTTTGCCAGAACGTTTCAAGGCCGACCCCATGCTGTTAGAAAAAGCCCTCAACCTTCATCCATTAGACATTTCAATTCACCCCGGATTGATTGCTACCGGCGACTGGTTTGTCGACTCGAAGGACAAAATGCGCGAGATTATCGGCCATTTCCCTGAAGCCAAAGCCATCGACATGGAGTCGGCAGCTATCGCCCAGTCCTGCTATCTGCGCCATGTACCCTTCATCTCGTTCCGTGTTATCAGCGACATGCCCCTGCGTGACACCGATGCCTCGCAGTACCACGATTTCTGGAGCACCATTGCCGAGCATTCATTCCAGGTCACCAAGAATTTCGTCGAACAACTCTTATAGAACAATCCCGTTAACCAAACGACTATGATAGAACTAAAAAACGAACAGTTAACAATTCGCATCGCCGAATTGGGAGCAGAGCTCCAAAGTGCCAAGAACAGCGAGGGTCGTGAGTATATGTGGCAGGCAGGCCAGCAATGGCCCCGTCACTCCCCTATTCTCTTCCCCATTGTGTGCAGTGTCAACGAAAATACTTATGTAGTAGATGGTGAAGAGTACCACCTGCCTCGTCATGGTTTTGCTCGTGACACAGAGTTTACTGTCATCAGCCAGACGGGCCAAAAGGTGACACTGGCCCTTCACGAGTCCTCAGAGACACTGAAGGTCTACCCCTTCCGTTTCAATCTGGCCATCACTTATCGTTTGGAAGACAACAAGGTACATGTCATCTGGCACGTAGAGAATACTGACAGTCGTGAGATTCACTTTCAAATTGGTGGGCACCCCGCTTTCAACATGCCAAAGGGCAAACTCGAGGGCACCATCAAACTCGACAACGAGGAGCCCATGGATGTATTGAAGAGCTATGCTGACGGTAGTCACGACATGATTGAGGTGCCATTGGAAGCCGATATGGGCATGATCGAAGTGTCAAACAATTTCTTCCGTAACGACTCCGTCAAGATTCACAAAAGCCAAACGCGTCGTGCCATACTGATGGACACCAATGGCGAGCCTGCCGTAACCGTCGACTACAAGACACCCGTCTGTGCCTTCTGGAGTCCTTACGGGAAACAGGCTTCATTCGTCTGTATCGAGCCGTGGTACGGCATTGGCGATCCACGTGGCTGGAAAGGCGAGTTCAAGGATAAACCCTTGATGAACCACCTGCAGCCAGGTGCCTCGTTTATGTCAAAATACACGATAACCTTTGGGTAATCGAATTACGGTCCTAACAGTTCGTTGTTCTCCCTCATATACTTATTTTTCTTGTATCGGTAATACAGTAACAGTACGATGCCGATGACAAGAAGGATGAGCCAAAAGACGATGAAAAGAACGTAGAAGGCACCAGCAATATTGAAGCCAATAGCTCCACGGGGATGATACTCGGGTTCAGCATAAGCAAGGAGGCTGTCTTCGAGTTCCAACACCAATATCGAATCGTTGCGGAGCTGGGCAGCCTCAATCTCTTTTTCGATGCGTTGGTACTGGGCATGAAGACGGGCGGAGTCGGCCTCATAGGCCATCAGTGCTTCTTCGTATTCCTTTGTCGAAGCGGCATACTCAGCACGGCGTTCGTCCAAGTGTCTCTCAGAATCGATAATCAGGAAAACGGTTATAACAATGAGGAAAGCGCCAACCACAGTTAGCAGACAGCCTGACCACAACCAGCATCCACTAGGCTTCTTTGGAGAACGTATAGGTTCGTTAGTCATATCGGTAAAAAGTTTTGATGATAGAAATATCGCAGAATTCAGTAGGCTTCGCGATATTTGTTTTCGTCCTTATCGTCGAGCATAGAGAGGTACGACTGATAGCGGCTTTGGGCTATGTAGTGTTCCTCAACGGCCTTGAGAACGGCACAGCCAGGCTCGTGGGTATGGGTACAATCGGAGAAACGACACTGTTTTGAGAATTCGAAGATTTCCTTGAAGTAGCTAGTCAACTCTTCACGTTCCATATCGAAAGTACCAAAACCTTTGATGCCTGGAGTATCGATAAGAAATGAGGGGTGTGGAATGTTGAATGAGGAATGAGTTTCAAAGGGAATCATTTCAGAGAAGGTGGTGGTGTGCATACCAGTTTGATGAGCATCGCTGATATCAGCAGTACGCAGATTGGCATGGGGCACGAGACGATTGATAAGCGTCGACTTACCTACACCAGAATTACCGCTTAGCAACGTAATCTTACCTTCTAACTTGGGACGTAAGGCCTCTACCCCATCACCCGTCTGGGCACTAATAGCATGACACTCGTAGCCTATGGTTTCGTAGAGTTGGATCATCATCTGCTGATAATGGGCTTCCTCATGGCTGAGTACGTCGCTTTTATTAAAAATAAGTATCACAGGCACACGATAAGCCTCAGCAGAAGCCAAAAAGCGGTCGATGAACGTGGTGCTGGTCTCAGGACGTACTACGGTAACGACCAGCAGAGCCTGATCGACATTGGCAGCCAGTATATGGCTCTGCTTGGAGAGGTTGATGCTTTTGCGAATGATATAGTTCTTG
>JAFVHO010000024.1 GCA_017474485.1 Prevotella sp. | reverse complement strand
AAAGTCGCCCTGTGTGATGACATCCATGCCAATAAGCACATCATAGTCAAAGTCGCTGTAGTCCTCGCCACTCAGCACGCGGAGGTTGGCTATGCGATAGCCGTTCTCGAAACAGAGGTCTATGAGGTAGGTGTTCACCTCGATAATGCCGTTGAGCGTAGAGACAGCGTGCTTTTCGCTCGGTTCAAGACCTAGGGCATCGACAATTTCGGGCGTTATAACCGTGTTTGTGGCACCAGTGTCCCACGCAGCGTTCTCAATCTTGCAGTAGCGGCGGTTGCCGTTAGCATCGGTCACACCGTCGGGCATGACCACAAAGCAGTCGGTGATGATGGCATCTTGCCGACAGCCGAAATTCTTTTTAAGTACGCTCATCGTGGCAGTACGTTTGCTGTGATGTTACGATGCGGACGTGGTGTCTGCGGCACGACCCGGGTCGACGTGAAACGTGCGACGTGTCCCTCTGCCCAAGGCTCAGCCTGGACGGTGGTCGTGATTTTTGGGAAACTTACATTGTTCATTGCAATAGCTATTAATATGAATTCGAGGGCAAAGATACGCATTTTTTTCAATAATATTGCAGGATAATAATAGTTTAACATGATTTTATCGAATAAATTATTCATTTATCCACTAAACAGCTCTGTTTTCGTTGCAACTAAACTGATAGTCCATCTCCACGATGATTTTCAAATCTCTCAATGCGCCAGTCGTATTTACCTTCGACAATATCCCTGACCTCAGTGTCGGCACGATGCAATTCCATGTTTGTCAGCTGTCCTAACTCCTTAGCAAGCCAGACGAGCCACTGAGCCACATGCTCGATGCTGGTAGCAGCGAGTCTGGCGAACTTGAACATCAGGACCTTGATAGCTGAGGATTCTTCATCATAGAAGTACGACCCATGATTGCCGCCACGACAGCCAGAGCCGGATTTCGCAAAGTCAATAATGGCGTCGACACAGAACTTTATCATCTCATCAACTGCATAGAGGTACTTCCCCATGCCTGTGAACATCGGTTCCTGCCAGTCGCCACGGCTCTTTATCTCATACTTTTCTTCTATCGCCTTACTGATCTGGGTGTTGAGTTCTGTCATCTTATTGTTCTTCGCGGTGATTTCATCATCAAGTTGCGTGGCCTGCGCAGTTTTCTTGGTAATCTCATCGTCAAGCTCGGAGTTACGCTTGCTTCTTAGCTTGTTGCAAGCGTTAAGCATATTGTACTCTTTACGATTTTCCGCAAGTGATTCGTCAAGTTCTTTGCGTTTCTTCTCGAACTCTTCGTAAAGTCTTTGCTGTTCATCGGCTGCTTCCTGACGCAAATCCTGTAAGGTCTCTCTGGCATATTCTTTCTCTGCCTGAAGGAGATTGCAGTCATCTATGGTGGATTGGAGGTCGTTTTGCGCTTCCTCAGTCTGCTCTTTCAGTTCATTGAGTTCCTTCTTCTGCTTCAGAAGGATATAGTCGTTACGATTCAGGTGCTCGGCTCCTGTTTCATCCTTGCTCGTACCTCGCTCCATGCCCAATGACTCAGCAACCATATCCTGTATTTGCATACAATCATTGCTGTTGAGCTTATAAGACTTGCCTGTATCATGGTTCATCCAGTCCCAAATAATGTGTGCATGGAGATTGGGAATCCAGGTCTCAGGGTTGTCTGGATCTGCGTAGTGTCCTTCGTCCCTATGGATGTGGATTTGGATAGCTCTTACACCCCACCTCTCATGAACCTTCTGCGTGTATCTCATCAGGTCATCCATCGTGGTGTCGGGCTTGATACATACAACACTCTCACGGAGGGGGCTACTGCCATTGCGTTTCTTCTTCCGGCCTTTCTTGTCGGTAATTTCGACTATCCGTTCCTGCATACGCCGACCTGTTTTCTGCTTTACCATCACCTTGATTTCTTCGTAGACATCCTGAAGGGTCTTGCCCTCCACGTTAGGTGCGACATATACATTGTTATTATGCGTCAGTTCCAGACGTACATAAATGGTACGAGGGTCGAGAGACGCGATGTACTCTGGATCACGCCTGTTATGTCGCTCACTCTGTTCGATATTGCATGGCTCGATATGGTCGCATGCTAAATTACTGTTTTCCTTCATTATCTATTTTAGTTTTTGTCTAACGCTTAATTTACGATGTAAGTAGGTGCCCTAATGGGGGTATCGGGGTGTGAACCCTGATCGGAGAGTCCAGAGAGAGGGGTCACTCTATGGTCCAGGTTCTCAGGAGTGAAACGCCTGAGCGAGGTTTCGGGGCAGAGCCTTGAACAGGTCAAGGGCAGCGCCTTTGCCCTCGGAGAGCCCACTAACTACGCTCGTAGTTATAGTGGGCTACATCATGGGCAAGCCCATTCCCTCCCTGCAAGCAGTTGACAGCACGTCTACCAGTATTTCAATTTTGGCTGCGAAGTAACAACTTTTCCGTGACATGGCGGGCCACGAAAAATTATGTTTTGTTTTTTAACACTTTCCACGACTCCGTTGAGAAAAATAACAACGTTCATCTTTCATGGAATTTCAGCATAACAGTCTCCTGCCAAGTTTTCGTATATGTTAAATTTGAAAATAAAATTTTCGCATACGGTCTGTCTCGTCCAGATGTGTTACCTTTGCCGCCAAAATAAAATACAACACAAAAATTATACAGACAATGGTAGTTATATCAATTGAACGCAGCACCTATGAGGAGCTGCTGACGAGCTTCAACAGCTTCGTCGCGCAGATGAAGGAGATGGCCAGCAGAGGCAACGACAAAAAGTTGGACGAATGGCTCGACAACCAGGACGTGTGCCAGATACTGAATATCAGTCCGAGAACATTACAGACGCTCCGTGACAACGGAACATTGGCCTTTTCACAAATCAACCACAAGGTTTACTATAAGCCGGAGGACGTGAAAAGTATTTTCACCGTAGTAGAGGACAGGAAGAATTCTCAGTGTATGAACTTAAAACGCAGTGCCTATGAACGAACTGATCATGCCGCATAATGTGGGAGTGAAGAATGTGCTGGATAGCATGAAAGAAGTACTTGCGCTTTACAAGAAGGTTACTGGCAATTATCGTCCGATGCTCGATGGTGAACGATACCTGACGGATAGAGAAGTCTCGGAGATTCTGAAGGTCAGTCGACGGACACTGCAGGAGTACCGCAACGACGGCATTCTGCCTTATATCCTGTTGGGTGGCAAGGTGCTCTATCGTGAGCGGGACCTGGAAGAACTATTGGAAAAATGCTATCACCCTGCCTATAAGATGATGGACAGGTGATGTGTTATTCTAGCCATAGTTATTCCCCTTCTCAATGGGAGTAGAAGCAGAAAGCCGGAAAGCTGAAATCAATCAGTGCATCCGTCTTTCTGCTTTTTTATGATGTGCTATTCCGTCCGTCGCTCATCCCCTCTGCTGATGCTTGGAAAAGAGCATGGGCTTGAAACGGGCGGGACTTGTGTGGGAAATACGCTCGGAGCCTGTGGAGAGGAAGATTATCCATGCAAGTATCGTCCGTTTCGTATAAAGCCCGTGCTACCTTTGCATCGGCAGAGGAATGAAGTGGACGGATGGGTATTATGTTCCATCTGTTCGCTTCATTCCATCGAATGCCTTATACACCTATGAATAATACAAAACCCATAAAAAAGTAGCATAACATTTGGTCGTATCCAAAGAAATGATTACCTTTGCACTCGATGATGAGTCATAAATGGTTGCTGGCTCAGCGTCAGGTGTTCTTTCTTGCGTCCCGTTGGTAGCAAGCGAGCATAGCTCGAGCGGATGCAGGTTATAGCAGAATGTGGAATTGAGTACGGTTGCCAAATCGTAACCCCATTTTCCTTCAATTCCCCAGACTGCCTTTATACTATGAAAAGCTGAGAATTCTTACAAAGTTACAAAAAATCATTGCAACAATTTGGTAGTTTCATGAAAAAATAGTACCTTTGCAATATCTAACAAAAAGGACATGGTACAGTGGTTTTTACGGCATAACTATAGCGCAAATTTTTCTTAGTATATGAGATATTTTTTCATAGTGTAACCGTATAATGGACAGTTGACAAGTGAAAATTTAAAATACGAAATACTTTTACATAATATTGTAGCTCGATGAATACACCTTACTATATGATAGAGGAGCAGAAGTTGCGACGCAACCTCGAACTCATAAGCGACGTAGCCCGTCGCACGCAGTCAGAATGGATACTGGCGTTCAAGGCTTTTGCCCTTTGGAAGACCTTTCCCATCTTCCGCGAATACATCCAGTCGACAACAGCCAGTTCGCTCAGCGAGGCTCGTCTGGCTTTGGAGGAATTCGGCTCGAAGGCGCACACCTTCTCGCCAGCATATAAGGACGAGGAGATTGATGAAATCGTGCGTTGTTCCAGTCACTTGACGTTCAACTCGCTCTCGCAGTACGAGCGGTTCCATAAGCGGGCAGGGGAGTGTTCGCTGGGTTTGAGGGTCAACCCGGAATACTCTGAGGTGGGTACACTGCTCTATAATCCATGTGCCCCAGGTACACGCTTTGGCGTCTCAGTTGATAAATTGCCCGACACGCTGCCCAGCGACATTCGTGGCTTCCATTGCCACTGCCACTGTGAAAGTGGGTCTGATGTCTTTGAGCGTACTCTTGAGCATATAGAACAGAAGTTCTCGCGCTGGTTTCCACAAATAGAGTGGATTAACTTCGGTGGTGGCCACTTGGTGACACGGGCTGATTACGACATCGAACGGCTGGTACGCGTCGTTCAGGGGTTCCACGAACGCTATCCGCATCTGAAGGTCATCTTCGAGCCTGGCAGTGCCTTTGCGTGGCAGACTGGTCCGCTGGTGTCGAGTGTGGTGGATATCGTTGAGGACAAAGGCATCCGCACGGCTATACTTGATGTCAGCTTCACGTGCCACATGCCCGACTGCCTTGAGATGCCGTATTATCCCGATGTAAGGGGCGCTGAGCATATAGATATAGCAGCGGACAACAGCGGACAAACACGGACAGTCCGAGAAAATCCGTTGTTGTCCGCTGCCATATATCGCCTTGGCGGCAACAGCTGTTTGGCAGGCGACTTCATGGGCTACTGGCAATTCCCTCGTGAACTGCAGGTGGGCGACGAAGTCATCTTTGAGGACATGATACACTACACTACCGTCAAGACCAACACCTTCAACGGCATCACGCATCCCTCGCTCTGCATGTTGCATGCTGACGGACAGCTCGAACTGCTGCGCCGTTTTACTTATGAAGATTACCGAAACCGTATGGACTAAAAGCGGGCTTCGCCCTAGTGAATAGTGAAAAGTGAATAATTAACTAAAGACGAAAACCATTATGAAAAGAATCATTCTTAGTCTTGTGACTATGTTGACCATTTGTGTCACCGTACAGGCACAACGTCTGGTGTCTGTAAAAAACTATGGTGCCAACTGGCAGCGCAACATGATTACGCTGAAGAACAAACCAAACGGCACCATCTACCGCCTGCGCGAAGAGAAACAGAACGAATATCTGCCGCGCGGCGAAGAGGCCAAGGACCTCCAGCAGTTCATCTCCGAGCGTATCGACATCGGCTGGCTGGCCCTCTATCGCCGTTCTGCTGGCGACCAAAACTACAAGTTTATCGTGAAAATCTACGATAAGGACGAAAAGCCACTCTATACCATCGATCTTGGTCAGGTATCGGGCAATGATTACTGTGAGGTGCAGGATGTCCGCTGGGATAACGATACTCACAACCTGCTGTTCAATATGGCCTGTCCCAGCTATTCCAGCCAGATTAATGGCAAGGGCTCGAAGCTTCATTGCTATAATCCTGAGCGTCGCGAGATGGTGTGGTCTACCGACTGGCTTACCAGTAACGACATATTCATTCTCGATTCTAAGTTCGTCTTCTGTTCGTATGGTTTTACCAGCGAAAAGAAGTTCCTCTTCATGCTCGACAAGTACACTGGCAAAGTCTACAGTAAGTTACCTTTTACCTATGCTATCCAGTATCTGGAACTGCAGACCGAGCAGAATGGCCGCGAGTATCTTTATGCCACCGACTACAATGACCACCTCTATAAGTTCTACGTTGAGGGTGCTAAGACGGTAGCTGAGACAGGCAAGGTTTTTACCGTCGTCTACGCCGTTTCAGACGATAATTATCTGAACGTTCGTTCAGAACCCTCGATGAAGGGCAAGGTGCTCACCAAGCTCTGGATGCAAGACCATGGACTGGGTCGCGGTATCCTCATCGAGAAGGGCAAGCAGTGGAGCAAGGTCAGCGTCGACGGTATCGTTGGCTGGGTGTATACCAAGTATTTGGGGCAGATGACGTGGATGCTCGGCAGTGGTCCGAAGATTATTGCCAACAAAGCTGCCGTCATCTATTGTGAGGACAATTATGAGGGTGCCCTCAAGCCCTTCTACACCGTCCCGAAGGGCACCATTATTGCTGACACCTTCTTCGAGCACTCCTTTAATGGTGTGGAGTACTACGAGCTGCGCACAGGCCATGACTACCTCTTCGTTAAGAAGACTGACGTCATCGTCAAGTAAGCTACTTTCTATAACATGAATCCCCACAACTCAATCTGAATTGTGGGGATCAATTTACACGTTAAATGCGGGGTTGCTGTATATTTCGGTCATTTGTTCTTTTCGCGGATATGCTCTTCGTATTCTGCCAATTCGCGCTCGCCGATATGTGCCAGTCCGTAGTGTTCGTCGTGCTGTGAGAAGTCGAGACCGACTTTCTCGCTGTAGGCTGAGACACGCATGGGGATGAGGCTATCGATGAGTTTGTAACCAGCCCAGCTCATGGCGAAGGTATAGACAAAGACGATGACGATGGCTAGCAGGTGGTAAAGGAAGATGACAAAGCCGTCCCATGTGCCGGCGATGAGTCCCTCCTGAATGAAGATACCCGTAAGGACAGTACCGAAGATACCACCCGTTCCGTGCGTGGGGAATACGTCGAGGGCATCGTCTATGTTGGAGTGTGAACGCCAGTAGACTGCAACGTTACAAATCATGGTGATGACGAAAGCAATAAAAATGCTCTGACCAACGGTGACGTAACCAGCAGAGGGTGTGATAGCTACCAAACCGACTACACAACCAACGGCAGCACCCATTGCTGATGGCTTACGACCGCGCAGACAGTCGAAGAATATCCAGGTCATCATGGCCGTTGCCGAAGCGGTATTCGTGTTCAGGAACGCCTTGACAGCCTGTCCGTCGGCATGAAGCGAAGAACCCGCATTGAAACCAAACCAACCGAGCCACAGCATAGCGGCTCCCAGAAGTACAAAGGGGATATTGGCTGGTTCGCTCTTACGGGTCTCCGCTTTACGACGTCCTAGATAGATGGCACCGGCAAGGGCTGCCACACCACTGGATGCATGTACCACGATACCACCGGCGAAGTCGATGACACCCCATCGCATAAACAGTCCCTCGGGATGCCACGTCATGTGGGCCAGCGGACAGTAGATAAGGAAAAAGAAGAACATCATGAAGAACATGTATGCCGAGAAGCGCACGCGCTCAGCAAACGAGCCTGTGATAAGCGATGGCGTGATGATGGCAAACTTCATCTGGAACAGGGCAAACAGGGCCAGCGGAATGGTGGCACCACCCAGCACGTTGCCTGCCGGTGTGGTATAGACGTCGGCACCTACATTCTGGAACATCAGGAACGTCAGGGGATTGCCGATGATGCCGGCACCACCGATGTCGTCGCCAAAACACAGCGAGAAACCGACGACCACCCAAAGGACCGATATCAATCCCATGGCGATAAACGACTGGAGCATGGTGGAAATGACGTTCTTGGCTCCCACCATTCCGCCATAGAAGAACGACAGTCCTGGCGTCATCATCAACACGAAAATAGTGGCCGTAATCAACCAGGCCACATCGGCGGCGGAAATTACCGACCAGTCACACTCGAAAGTAGGCTCACCTACAAAGATTCCTGCAAGGGCAATGAGCGTCATCGCCGTCATCAGAATCACCCAACGTTTCTTTACTTTCATAACTTCTTAATTAATTATCTGAAAACTTTTCGGGTGCAAAAGTAATACAAAAAAGCGACAAACAGCTGAAAGTGTTGTCGCTTTGAAATCAAAATCGCTATATAACTTACATTTTGTTGCGATATTAATCGATAATCAAACAAAATGTAATGATTTGATTGGTTTTTCTGTCATTTTCCTTTCAAATCGTCAGTTTGCCCACACGGAATTAATTTCCGACGGAAGACCAACCAAACCTGTTCCACTGCATCAGACGGTTCCACTCAAAGTTATTGGCACGAAGGTTGTAGCAGAAGTCACCTACGTCATATCCTTTGCCTATGACAGGAAAGTACATACTGACGCAGCCATAGGGCAGGGTTGTGTCAAAGGCATCATTTTCCATGTCGTACTGCAGGTTGTAGAAGTACGGATAATAATATTGGCTGCCGACATAACGACCATCGAACACAGACATCCATTTCATGGACATGCGATAGTAGGGCACTGCCTCACGAAAAACGGTATCCCACGTATTAAAGTCTTCAGGACTAATTAATCGTGACATAACGGCTCGCATATCGTACATGGCAGGTACGTCTAAGCCAAAATAATAGGCAATACCAGTGAAATCTGGGCTTTTGGGATATTCAGGATATCCGTTAGGAACCTTGTCGATAAAGGTGCGTGTGGCACTAACTAGCTGCGGAAGATTAGCTGTGTTGATGACAGACAATGGCACGCTATAGCCTTCAGTCATATACTTCCATGTGCTTATTTCTGTTATATTGAGGTTTTCGGGATTGTTATAAAAATCGTAATAGGTATCGACAATATCTTTATAAAAGGTGGGGCTTGTGCTAAAGAGATCTTTCAAGATCATGCTGTATGGTGCGCCACGTCCAGGAATCTCGGCTGGTGAACCGATGAAGTAATCTGTACAGTTGCGCAATTCGTAGGCTACTTCGATACACGCCATATGGCAACAGTCAGCAAAGATGAATTTCATTTTGGGAAGTCCCTCAAGGACATCAGCCATCTGGGTAATGTTCATCCACGTCTGATTGCCCTCGTCGTAGCCGTATGCACGGCGTGAGTTCTGAGTGGCTATGCTATCATTATCTACCAACCATCCGGTGGCATGTCCCCAAAGTACAAGACCATATTCTTTGGCTGGACATAGATCCATCATCTTCTGTAGTGCCTCTCTGAACACAACAGGGTCGGAGTCATAGCATTCTGAATCGTACTTGTAGAGCGTGTCGAGCGGAGCATTCTTGTTGCCTGTCAGCTTGGCAATAAAGGGATATTCAGAACTATACCTTTTATCAACGAAAAGTACCATTGTATTGCCATTAGGGATGGATTGTGCACCTTCTTCCATTTCCCAGATGTCTTCCATAGCAAAGGACGACAGGTTGTTGTCGCCACAGATATATGCCATGACGGTGCGCTGGCTGATAGAGGGTGTTGAGTTTTCATCGTCCTTATGGCAGGCCGTGAGGAGCAATAGCAATGTTATAGAAATCAAAAAATGCTTCATTCTTGTGATATTTTGGAGCAAAGATACGGCTTTTTCTGCAATTTTTAGTAACTTTGCAGCTAAATTTTACGGAAAAGATGAAGAAATTGATTGTTTTAACAGCGATATCACTCCTATTTCATATTAACGTGTGGGCTCAAGAAGAGGTTAGCGACAGCATTGGCGGCGCCCCTGAAGAGCAGGTAGTGCCTGCCGTTAATCCTAATATCCAGTGCGAGGACACGTGTTCTCATATTCACGGTATTGATCTGAGCCACTATCAGGGCAACGTGTTCTGGCAGACGATTGGCGACAATACCAACATGGCTTATGTCTATCTGAAGGCTACTGAAGGTGGAGACCGCATTGATGCTACATTTGAACGTAATATAGAACTGGCCCATAAACATGGCTTGAAGGTGGGGTCGTACCACTTCTACCGTCCGCTGACCGACCAGCAGCGCCAGTTGAAGAACTTCATGTCGCAATGCCTGCCTGAAGAGCAGGACTTGATACCAATGATTGACATTGAGTCTACAGGTGGTCTGGATACCGATGTGTTCTGCGACTCGTTGTTCTACTTCCTCGACTTAGTGGAAGAGGCCTATCGTCAAAAGCCATTGCTCTATACGGGCCGTAACTTCTATAATAAACACTTATTGGGCAAGGTTGACGACTACAAAATCATGATAGCCATGTATACAGACCAGGAACCTGTGGTAGCTGACGATCGAGACATCACCATGTGGCAGTATACAGGAAAAGGACGCATTGTGGGTGTTAACGGCTATGTGGACAAGAGCCGTTTCATGGGAAATCACCACTTAAGGGAAATCCGCTTCAAGCATTAGACCTACAGCCCATCGCTAACAGCTAATAGCTAATAGCCAATAGCCAACAGCTATTCCTCGATATTACGAATAGTGTGCATGAAGTCGTTGAAATAAGCTTGTAACGACTCTCGTGTAAAACGATTCATAATATGCTTCGAACGCATTAAGTTCAATTTGAACTTGCCCAACAACTCTTGATTACGCTCACCATTCAAGGCCAGGAACTTTTCGCGCAGCGAATCGGAGGGCTGCAAAAAGAAATCATCACTATAACGGCGGAAACCATCGGCTACCCAAGGGCCTATGCCATAGGCTATGGTAAACTCATAGAGTTTGTTCCATTTCCATTCGGACATGGGTTCTATAGCTTCCTGACCATAAAACTCGTCGCTGAAAACTAGTCGTTGCAGATTTCTGAATATAATGTCCATATTCTTCACTATTCACTTTTCATTAGCGAAGCGCTAAGAGTAACGTTTGGGATATCTCAACATAATAGAAAGCAAGGCGGCAATGCCTACAACTAATGGATAGTAGAGGTAGGGCAGGATACTGACTGGATTGAGCTGTGCCAGTCCGGCAGCCATCAGCATTTGGGCTCCATAGGGAATGATGCCCTGCATGGTGCAAGAGAAGGTATCGAGAATAGAAGCACATTTGCGGTTGTCGACGCCATAGCGGTCGCCAATCTGCTTGGCAATACCGCCAACGGTTAATATGGCAACGGTATTGTTGGCCGTACAAAGATTAACCATCGACACCAAGGCCGCTATTGACAACTCGGCTCCACGCTTGTTGCTGACATGACTGGTGAGTATACGGATAAGGAAGTCAATACCGCCGTTTTGCTTGATTATTTCGAGCAGTCCGCCTGCCATCATCGTAATGATAATGAGTTCGCCCATCCCTACGATACCTTCGCCCATAGCGCCCATCCAACCATAAAAGTCGAAGCTGGACGTCAGGAGTCCGATGAGTCCGCTCGACAATATACCCAATGCCAGTACGGCCATTACGTTCATGCCGAAGATGGCAGTCAGTAATACTATTAAATAAGGTATTACTTTGACAAATGAAACGTCAGGTACATTTTGTGGTGAGTGTATGCCAGAACCCATAAACAGATAAGCCACAAAAACTATCAGGGCTGCAGGCATCACAATGAAGGAGTTGACGCGGAACTTGTCGCTCAAACGGCACCCCTGCGTCTGTGTAGCTGCTATGGTGGTATCGGATATGAACGAAAGATTGTCGCCAAAGAACGAGCCACCTACGACAACTGCAGTTACCAAGGCTACCGACGAATCTGTTTGTGAGGCAATGCCAGCTGCAATAGGCGTCAGCGCCACTATCGTTCCCACACTAGTGCCCACCGACAACGAAATAAAGCAGGCTGCCAGAAAAAGACCGGCTAAAAGCATATTGCCAGGCAGTAGCATCAATGAGAGGTTGACGGTGGCATCAATAGCTCCCATTACCTTAGCGCTATGGGCAAAAGCACCTGCCAGAATGAAAATCCAGATCATCAGCATCATCTGTCCCTTACCGGCACCGCGACTGAATATGTCGATGCGTTTGCCCAGAGGCAAGCCGCCGCAAACCACGACGGCATACATCGAGGCTGCCATAAATGCCACCGTGATGGGCACCTTGTAGAAGTCACCAGCAATGATGCTGGTGACTAAATACATAAGGATGAACACCACGAGGGGTGATAATGCGATGAGTCCTTTTTTCATTATAACGTCACACCGTTCTTGAATATTGATATCTCACGATAGCCGTTCTCCTCATTACGAGCCTTCTCGCCAGAAGCAACAGCCAGTACCTTGTCAATGAACTCAGGAACAATCTCCTGCATGGTGCGACCTTCTACCAATTGACCAGCTGAGAAGTCTACCCAATGCGGTTTGTTCTTAGCGAGTACGGGATTCGTAGCTACTTTCATCGTAGGAACGAAGGTTCCGAAAGGCGTTCCGCGACCCGTGGTAAACAGTACGATGTGGCAACCACAAGAGGCGAGGGCAGTAGAGGCTACGAGATCGTTGCCTGGTGCAGAGAGCAGGTTCAAGCCACTGTTCTGCAGACGGTCTCCATACTCCATAACACCGCTAACAGGTGCCTTACCACACTTCTGCGTGCAGCCCAAAGCCTTATCTTCGAGGGTTGAGATACCACCAGCCTTGTTGCCTGGAGAGGGATTCTCGCCCACGGGTTCACCATGCGACAAGAAGTAGTTCTTGAAGTTATTAATCATTGAGACGGTTTGATTGAACAATTCCTTGTTCTCACAGCGGTTCATCAGAATGGTCTCAGCACCAAACATTTCAGGCACTTCAGTCAGTACACTGGTACCTCCCTGAGCCACGAGCCAGTCGGAGAATTCGCCAACAAGCGGATTGGCGGTGATGCCTGAGAAACCGTCGGAGCCACCACATTTCAATCCAACACGAAGCTTTGATACACTGACGTCCTCGCGCTTGTCCTGCTTGGCCTGAGCATAGAGCTCACGGAGAATCTGCATGCCTGCTTCCATCTCATCGCCCTCGACACGCTGGGTAACCAACAACTTGATGCGGCTCTTGTCGTAATCGCCCAACATGGCCATGAAGTCCTCAGGTTGATTGTTTTCACAACCCAAACTCAGCACCAGTACACCACCTGCATTGGGGTGCAGACAGATGTCGCGCAACACCTTGCGAGTATTTTCATGGTCCTCAGAGAGCTGGGAACAACCATAATTATGATGCCACGTCCATACGGCATCAATGCCTTCTTCATGAGTCTCTTTACGGAGTTGTTCAGCCAAGCGTTCGGCAATACCGTTTACACAGCCTACAGTGGGTACAATCCAGATCTCGTTGCGCACACCAACATCGCCGTTCTTACGGACATAGCCTTTAAAGCTTCGCTTTTCGTCTTTAATACTAAGCTTCTCGTTAACTGGCTGATATGTGTATTCGAGTGTTCCTGAGAGATTGGTCTTCAGGTTATTCTCATTCACCCAGTCGCCAGCCTTCAAGTCCTCGCGTGCATGACCAATAGGATAACCGTACTTAATAATGTTCTCGCCTTGTTTGACGTCGACAATCAGCACCTTATGACCAGCTGGAGTGTCTTGATTGACTGTAATTTGCTTTCCATCCACCTCAATGATGTCACCTTGCTTCTTAGCGCTCAGACATACCACCACTGAGTCAGCAGGATTAATTTTAAGAAATGTAGCTTGTTCCATAAATTATAAATATGTATAGTTTGTTATAATGCTTTCCTTCTATAGAAATTCACGTTTTCTCTTGTCAGGATTTCAATAGGCATATAGTTCACGGGGTTGACAGCACGCTTCATCACAATGGCATTGAACAATGCATCGACACTTGAGTAACCCTGTTGGTAAGCATGCTGTGCTATCAGGAATGAAATGCTTCCCTGACGGACACACTCTTCGTTCTTCGGCACCATATCATAGCCCATAATCTGAACGTTACGACGGTTTGTCTTCTGAAGGAACTGTCCCACAAGATGAGCCTTCGAATTGAATGTGATACAGTGGTGTACTTTCGGATGGTCCTTGAAGAAATTTTCAAGAATCGAGTCGTACTCCTTATGTTCTTCGTCCAACGGAAGGTCTACCTCCGTGATCTTAATGTCGGGGAAGTGGTCGACCATATAGTGACGGAAACCCGTTTCACGGTTAGCCTGCTGTTTTGATGCCACTTTGCCGTCACGTGTTTGTTTCATGAGGGCAATCTCTTTCTCCTTACCTGCAATGAGCATCAGCATCTTGGCGGCAAAATATCCACTGGCAAACGAGTCTTGTCCAAAGAAGGAAAGAGGCTTCAGGTCAGGCATATACGAGTCGAGCAGCACGTATGGAATCTGACGCTCTGTCAGCTTTTCAGTAAAGCGGGCAGTCTGTTCCAAGGATGTCGGCACGATGACCACACCGTCAATCTTGGCCGTAAAGAATTCACGTACCATACGGGTGAATGCTGCATTATTGAAACGTTCGTAATAGACGAATTTAAGGTTGATGCCAAAGTCGCGACGGAAATCAGTACAGGCTTGTGCGCCTTCTTCAATCTCATCCCAATACGCCTCCTGTTCGTGTTTGGGCAACACAACATAGAAGTTGTACGTCTTGTTGTAAGCCAATGCAGAGGCATACATGTTGGGCTTATAGTCCATCTCCTCTAAGGCTTTCTTTACTTTCTCAAGTGCCTTTGGTGACACGTTGGGACGCTCATGCAAAACACGGTCGACCGTACCGACACTAACACCAGCACGCTCGGCGATATCCTTAATTCTGATCTTACCTGTTTCCATAACTAAGCGCAAAGGTAAATAAAAAAAATGAGACTGCACCAAAACTTTGTTCTTTTTTTCAAAAAAACGTTTACGGAAGTTTTTGGCAGTTTTTTGGGGAATTTCTTGGTCAATTACAAAAAAAGCCGTAACTTTGCAGAAAAGTTAAACAAAAATCATTCATTTAATACTAAAACAAATGGCAAAGATTGTAACTTTAGGTGAGATTATGCTCCGCCTGTCGCCCATGGGCAACGACCGTTTTATTCAGAGTGAGTCATTCCGTATCATCCCTGGTGGTGGTGAGGCTAACGTAGCTGTAAGCGTGGCTAATTATGGTCACGAGGCTTACTTTGTATCAAAGCTGCCCAAGCACGAGATTGGCCAGATTGCAGTGAATGCACTCCGCCGTTATGGTGTCAACACTCAGTTCATCGCTCGTGGTGGCGACCGTGTAGGTCTCTATTATGCAGAGACTGGTGCAAGTATGCGTCCTTCAAAGGTTATCTACGATCGTGCTCACAGTTCTATTGCTGAAGCAGATCCAAAGGATTTCGACTTCGACGCTATCATGGAGGGTGCTGCTTGGTTCCACTGGAGTGGTATTACACCAGCTATCTCGGATAAGGCTGCTGAGCTGACTAAGTTGGCTTGCGAGGCTGCCAAGCGTCATGGGGTAACGGTATCTGTGGACCTGAACTTCCGTAAGAAGCTGTGGACATCAGAGAAGGCTATCTCCATCATGCGTCCGCTGATGAAGTATGTTGATGTGTGCATTGGTAACGAGGAAGATGCAGAGCTCTGTCTTGGTTTCAAGCCTGATGCAGACGTAGAGGGTGGTCAGACTGATGCTGCCGGTTACGAGGGCATCTTCAAACAGATGATGAAGGAGTTTGGCTTCAAGTATGTCGTTTCTACACTGCGTGAGAGCTATAGTGCTACCTTCAACGGCTGGAAGGCATTGATCTACGATGGTAAGGAGTTCTATCAGTCAAAGCGTTACGAAATCAATCCTATCATCGACCGCGTTGGTGGTGGTGACTCGTTCTCTGGTGGTTTGATTCACGGTCTGCTGACTAAGGAGACTCAGGGCGAGGCTCTCGAGTTTGCTGTGGCTGCTTCTGCTCTGAAGCACACTATCAATGGTGACTTCAACCTGGTAGGTATTGACGAGGTAGAAAGTCTGGCTGGTGGTAATGCTAACGGACGCGTACAGCGCTAATAAAAGGTAAAAAGGTTAAAAGGTAAAAAAGCAATGGCAAAGTTTGATAAATTTCAGGTGATGGCAAAGATTGCCGAAGCACCTATGGTTCCTGTTTTCTATAACAAGGATGTTGAAGTTTGTAAGAATGTCATCAAGGCTTGCTATGAGGGTGGTGTTCGTGCCTTCGAGTTTACCAATCGTGGTGACTTCGCTCACGAGGTATTCGGTGAGCTGTCAAAGTGGGTTAACAAAGAATGTCCTGAACTGGCTCTGGGTATTGGTTCTGTCGTTGATGCTCCTACAGCATCTCTGTACATCCAGCTGGGTGCCAATTTCGTGGTAGGTCCGCTGTTCAACCCCGATATCGCTATTGTCTGCAACCGTCGTTGCGTAACCTATTGCCCAGGTTGTCTGACTCCTTCTGAGATTGGAAAGGCACAGGAGGTTGGTTGCGACTTCACAAAGGTATTCCCTGGCGACGTTGTAGGTCCGAATCTCATTAAGGGTCTGATGGCTCCCATGCCTTGGTCGAAGATCATGGTGACGGGTGGTGAGCTCCTGAGGAGGAGAACCTGACCAAGTGGTTCAAGGCAGGCGTCTTCTGTGTTGGTATGGGCTCTAAGCTCTTCCCCAGCGATAAGGTAAAGGCTGGCGACTGGCAGTATGTCACCGACAAGTGCAAGGAGGCACTCGGATACTGTGCTAAGGCTCGCGCATAAAACAATGACTCTTAAGGACTCAGTATGGCTTCTGGCCGTACTGGGTCTTTTTCTTCTTTCAGCTTGTTCACCGCCAGATAGGCAGGCAATGGACAGGCTGAATACTTTATCATATGCCTATCACTACCGCGATATTGACTCTGTAGAACACTATGCCTTAGCGGCGAAGGAAACTGCTGAGGGCCTGAACAATCTGGCCTTTGTCAAGATGGTCAGGATGGATTACAAGGTTGCTGAGGACTATCTGAACCAGATTCCAGAAATGACAGATAATCAGTTGGAACTCCTGGTGTGCTATGTGCAGCAGATGCGTTTGTGTCAGCGTCGCTCCCGCAATAAGGATTATCACGACTTCCGTGAACGGGCTATCACCTGTATGAAACGTATTGACGAAGAACGTGACAAACTGGATGAACGTCAACAGGGCCGATTGCGCTATGCAGAAACGGAGTTCGCCATTGTTAACTCCACCTATTATTATTATGTAGGATTGGAACGCCAATCCATTGAGGCGCTTCAACAGTTGAACCTTCACGAACTGCGTCGTGATACGGCACAATATCTGAACTACCTGTATAACGTTGGTGCTGGCGGTATCTTGACTGAGGGTACGCCCACCCAGATACATGCCGAGGAGATAGATTATCTGCACCGCTGCCTATCTATTGCCCAGCGTTATCATTACACTTACTTTGAGGCACAGGCCAAGGAGGCTTTGGCTGAGCATGAGGATGACATCAAACTGGCGGAAGAGGCGCTGGCGTTATTTAAGAAATATGGCGATGTCTATCAGATTGCGGGTGCCTATCGTACATTGGCTTCCTGCTATCATGCCTTAGATGACAACGAACAGGCATTGGTCTACCTGTCTAAGGCTTTAGAGGACAAGCGTATCAATCAGGCTCCCGACTTGGTGGCCAGTATTCGTGAACAGCTGTCTGTAGCATACGCAGCTGTCAACGACAAGCAACAAAGCGACTACAATCGTAATATCTATATAGACCTGCAGGAGCAGACGCGTCAGGATCGTGAGTTAGAGGCTCGTGCTGATACCTTGGATAAATCGGCTCGCCAGCTCAACTGGATGATATTGGCCGTTTTGGTTGCCATTATCCTGTTGCTGTTCTTGTTGTGGCTGTTCAATCATCTGAACCAGCGCCAGAAGGAGGACCATGCACTCGACGACCTGCTGGAACAAAAGAACGAAGAGGTTGCTGAAGCACGTTTGCGTGTCAGCAATAACGAACGTCGACATTTGGAGCAACGTGCAAAGGTTTCACTCATCATGAGTATCACGCCTCTTATAGATCGTATTCTTTATACCGTTGACCATTATTCGAATGATGATAGCCAGCTGGATTATATACGTGAACTTACTGATAACATCAATCAGCAGAATAACCTGTTGACACGTTGGATTCAACTGCGTCAAGGAGAGCTGAGCCTACATATTGAGAGTTTCCGTTTACAGGAACTTTTTGACATCATTGCCCGTAGCAAGACGAGTTTTGAGATGAAAGGAGTCGAATTACAGGTGGAACCTGTTGATGCAGCTGTGAAAGCCGATCGTGTGTTGACGCTCTTTATGATTAACACATTGGCTGACAATGCCCGCAAGTTTACTGAACGTGGTGGCAGCGTCAACGTTTCTGCTACTGTCAGCAACGACTATGTGGAAATATCAGTTAAAGATACCGGCTGTGGCATGAGTGAAGATACTTTGGCTCATGTCTTTGAGCATAAGGTTTCGGACAAGGGAACGCGTTCACATGGTTTCGGACTGATGAATTGTAAGGGAATTATTGAGAAATACCGCAAGATGAGCCAGTTGTTCAATGTCTGTATGTTGTCTGCTGAGAGCGAAGAGGGCAGGGGATCGCGCTTCTTCTTCCGACTACCCAAGGGCATTGTCAGGCTTTTGGCTATTGGCTATTGGCTAATGGCTTCTGGCGCTATGCAAGCAGCCGACATCCGTCATACATCATCCGATACCCCTATAGAACGTGCACATATCTTTGCCGATTCAGCTTATTTCTGTAATGTCAATGGTAACTACGAACAAACATTGCAGTATGCTGATTCCTGTTATAAGTATCTTAATATGCAGTACAACACCTTGCGCCCCAATAGTCAGCTGCTTATGCAGCCGCAAGGCAATAGTACCCAGATGCCTGCTGAGATACAATGGTATCTTGACGGCGTGGACATCAACTATCAGATTATTCTCGACATTCGTAACGAGAGTGCCGTTGCCGCCTTGTCGCTTCATCAGTGGTCGCTCTATAATTATAATAATAAGGTATATACACAACTGTTCAAGGAAATGTCAGCAGATAATACGCTGGCAGACTATTGTCGCACGATGCAGCAGTCGCAGATCAACAAGCGTATAGCTATGATTCTGCTAATTGTCATGTTACTGCTGATAGTGCCTGCCTACTACATGCTCTATTATCGTCATCGTCTTAACGAACGGTTCAAGCGTGAGCGTATGCAGCTTGATAATATTGAGATGGCTGACGACGAACTGCACCGTTCTGAGCTGGAAGCAGCCAAGCTGCATGTGGCCAATAATGTGCTCGACAACTGCCTGTCTGCCCTCAAACATGAAACCATGTACTATCCTGATCGTATTCGTCAGTTGGTGGATAATGGCGATGTGAATGCATTGGGCGAGGTAACGCAATATTATCGTCAGTTATATGGCATCCTGAGCGAACAGGCCATGCGACAGGTTGAGCAAGTTCGTCTGCATGTACATCCTGTAACGCTCTATGGGCAACAAGTCATTGGGGATGAGAATATGCTCCGCTACCTCTTTGAAATCATCAAGCCTTCAGAGGTGCAGGCTAATGTTAAGGACGAGCAGTATGTGACCTATACGATGAAGGCTACATTCAAGTCAGATATAGATCGGTTGCTCTGTCGCCAGATACTACGTGATCATGGTGAGGCTACGCATCGTCGTGGTTGTGGCATTACGGTAGAAGAAAACGAAATAACTATTACATTACCCAGATACAATGGAAAAATTTAAGATGATTATTGTCGAGGACGTGCCCCTCGAACTTAAAGGTACTGAAGGCATTGTACGTCATGAGATTCCCGAAGCTGAGGTTATCGGGACAGCAGAAAATGAGGCCAGCTTCTGGCGGCTCATCAAACAGCAACAGCCGGACCTCGTGTTACTTGACCTTGGACTTGGCGGTTCTACCACCGTCGGTGTCGAAATCTGTCGTCAGACCAAGGAACTTTACAAACAGGTAAAGGTGCTCATCTTTACGGGCGAGATACTGAACGAGAAACTATGGGTCGACGTGCTTGATGCGGGTGCCGATGGTATTATCCTGAAAAGTGGTGAACTGCTGACCCGTCGCGACGTGATGGCTGTGATGGAGGGCAAACAGTTGGTGTTCAACGAGCCCATTCTCGAAAAGATTGTCGAGCGTTTCAAACATGCTGTCTCTTCACAGTTGGCTCGTCAGGAGGCATTGATCAATTACGAGATTGATGAGTATGACGAACGTTTCCTTCGTCACCTGGCTTTAGGTTATACCAAGGAACAGATAACCACGTTGCGAGGCATGCCATTTGGTGTGAAGAGTCTGGAGAAACGACAGAACGAGTTGGTGCGTAAGCTCTTTCCGGGTGGCGAGAGTGTGAATGCCACGCGTCTGGTGGTTCGCGCCTTGGAACTTCGTATCCTCGATATCGATAACCTCGAACCCGATGCGGAATAGGCTCCCACATATTGCATTCCTGCTATTTGCAGCCCAGCTGCTGCTCATGCTAGTGTCGTGGTTGTTAGCAGCAGCTATCCCGACCAGTGGCGTCCGTTCGTTACTGTCCAGCGAGGGATTGCGTTGGTTGTTGGGACATTTCTCTGATATGCTGGGAACACCCGTATTGCTATGCCTGCTATTATTGCTGATAGCATACGGCAGCTTGAAAGGTTGCGGTATTCTGCAATTCAAGTCGTCCTATCGTCAGAGCCGTGCGCTGATCATCACGTTATTGCTGTTAGTGGTCTATGTAGGTGTCATCGTTCTTTTAGGCATGATTCCACATGCTGTCCTGTTGTCAGCTACAGGTTCACTATGGCCTTCTCCGTTCTCTGCAGCCATTGTCCCCCTGTTTGCTTTTGGCATCACGCTGCTCAGCACCGTCTATGGCTATGTGGCAGGTAGATATTGCAACATGTCCGATGTCTATCAGTCGTTGATTAATGGCATTCGCAGCGGCGCCCCGTTGCTGCTGTTTTACGTGTTGTTAGGTCAACTCTATTATTCACTACTATTTATTCTGCCATGAAACGATTTTTCATTTGGTTTAGCTACGATGGCGAACGGTATCACGGTTGGCAGGTGCAGCCTAATGGTGTGACGGTACAGAGCGAATTGGAACGTTGCCTGTCGCTCCTGTTGCGTGAGACTATCTGTGTGACAGGTGCTGGGCGTACTGATGCTGGTGTTCATGCCCGTGTGATGGCTGCACATTTTGATACGGATGCTGTCTTCGAGCCAGCTACGCTCACCATGAAACTCAATGGAATGTTGCCTTACGATATCAGCGTGGCCCGTGTCGAGCAGGTCGCTCCTGATATGCATGCCCGCTTCTCTGCGCGCGCGCGAACATATCATTATTATATACACACCCATAAGAATCCCTTTGCCCGTCGCTATTCTCAGGAGATGCACTATCGCCTCGACTTCAATCTGATGAACGAGGCTGGACGTATTCTCTGTGAGTATGAGGATTTCGGCGCTTTCTGCAAGGCAGGTAGCGATGTAAAGACAACGCTTTGTCAGGTCACTCATGCCCAATGGCATCAGATATCCGAAACCGAGTGGTATTTCGAAATCACCGCCAACCGTTTCCTGCGTAATATGGTGCGTGCTGTGGTCGGTACCCTTGTGGAAGTGGGCAGAGGCCGTATGTCGATAGACGATTTCAGGAAAGTGATAGAAGGAAAACAGCGTACACAGGCTGGTGAGTCAATGCCGGCAAAAGCCCTGTTCCTCGAAAATGTAGAATATTAGCTTATGGTAATCATAATTACTAATTTCTAATTACTAATTACTAATTTCTCATGGCTTGGTTAATTTTAGCATTCATGTCTGCAGCCTTGCTGGGTTGTTATGATTCTCTGAAGAAAGAGGCGTTGAAGAGCAATGCCGTTATTCCCGTATTGTTTCTCAATACCCTGTTTTCATCATTGATATTCCTGCCGTTTATCGTACTGAGTGCCAGTACTGATATGCTCGACGGTTCAATCTTTCATGTAGCTTCAGGCGGATGGGATATGCACAAGTATATCCTGTTGAAAGCCCTCATTGTGCTGTCCAGTTGGATATTGGGCTATTTCGGTATGAAGCATCTGCCGTTGACCATTGTCGGTCCAATCAATGCTACCCGTCCTGTGATGGTACTCGTTGGTGCCTTACTGGTCTTTGGCGAACGCCTGAACGGATGGCAATGGATAGGTGTGCTGTTGGCTGTCCTGTCGTTCTTGCTGTTAAGCCGTAGTGGCAAGAAAGAAGGTATCGATTTCAAGCATGACCGTTGGATATGGATGATAGTCGGTGCGGCAGCGTTAGGTGCTGTCAGCGGACTCTACGACAAATATCTCATGGCGCCTGTTGAAAGTGGAGGTGTGGGATTAGACCGTATGATGGTGCAGTCGTGGTATAATATCTACCAGTGTTTCATGATGCTGGCCATGCTCTACCTGTTGTGGTGGCCTAAGCACAACGACACAACACCGTTCCACTGGAGTTGGGCAATCATTGGCGTCAGCATCTTCCTGTCGACAGCCGACTTCATGTATTTCTATTCGCTGTCGTTACCCGATGCCATGATATCCATTGTGTCTATGATACGTCGAGGCAGTGTGGTAGTCAGCTTCCTGTTTGGTGCAGCTTTCTTCCACGAAAAGAATCTGAAGGCAAAAGCGTTCGATTTGGCACTCGTCTTGTTAGGAATGATCTTCCTCTACATCGGCAGTGCGTAGTATGATGCTGGTGGCACCTAAGGTAAAAAGGGTGCCGTCTTCTATAATACGGCGCTCGCGAGGCTGCAGTTCTACGTCGCCCACAAAGGTGCCTGTATTGCTGTTGTTGTCCATCAGCGTATAGCGTAGTCCGCCACCCTTGTCACGACTCACATTGATGGTGCAGTGGTTCAGGTCGACGCTGGGGTCCACCGTTTCGAAAGCCGTATTGATGGGATTGCCTTTCTGATAGCGGCCTATCACGTTGTTACCCATACGCAAAGGCAAAATCTGCTTGAAGTGGAATACATTTTCAATCACAACAATGGAGCCACATTCGGAATTTTGCATTTGTGATTCGGAATTCAGCTCTGCATTCTCATCCTTCTGCGTGTTACGCAGTTTCGACACGCCAATACGTATACCGAACTCTCGTCCGCATTGGTCACACTTGAACACGAGCGACTGGCCTGCTTCATATTTTGTTTCGTCAAAAGTGATGTAGTTGTCGCACTTAGGACATCTGACGCGCTTCATACTCCTTTAATCTTATACACCCACGCATCAGCAAATTCTATGTCTGAAGCAATCTTATTCAGGTGGTTATAGGCGTCCGACTGATTGTCGTATCCACCGCAAATCACGCGCAGCGTACCGTTATCGATGTTGATTCTGGCGTCCGTAATGCCACGCTTCTTCACTTGCTCAATAAAATCCTCAGCATTATTACGCTTCACCTGACTGGCCAGTACAATGCAATAGGAATCCTTCTTCTCAATCGAGTTAACGTTGTCGGCTACCTTGACTTCCTTAACTTCTTTGACATCCTTATTGCTTGCCACTTCCTTCATTTCTACCGGCTGTGCAGGCGTCATATTGCTGTCCTTGGGCATCAGCTTGTAGAGAATATTGCCCTGCAGTTGGCTCATGGTCTTAGTGCCTAAGTCGCTGTTTGCCACAGGTGTTGCCAACAGGAAGAAACATGCTATAGCAGCGGCAATAGCTATCGCATTTCTTACCCACGAAATCTTGATGACCACTGCACGAGACTCATATTCCTCTTCCCCGTCGGTAAAGTCAAGTAGGGCAGGGGATGGCGACTCGTTTTTCTCTTCCGAAACATACAACGGTGTGGTCTCTGCCAGAGGCTCGACATCTTTCAAACGTCTGAAACTGAAATCCGCCAAACCATAAACATCAGGCGATAGGATACCAGCCTCACAGGGCTCGAATTCATAATTTCCATCTATGTTGACACTAAGTGTGCCTACACTGTCCAGCTCGTATTCACCTTCCGTATGCAGGATACCTTTCAGTTCCTCCACCTCGGATTCTATCTGGCGCAGCGCATCTGGATAGCTCAGGTCGTAGGCCTCCACATACGACTGGACGAGCAGCGAGTCGTTCAGCGTCAGCTGCGGGTTGAAGCCTAACGTGCGATATGGCGGCAACCAAAGCCTGTCGTCCTTGTCATAGCGTGCATCCACATGGTGTGCGATAAAACCACCAAAGCCCGGTACGATGACGCAGTCATGGCTTAGCAGCAATATTTCAATATGTCGTTGTATCTGAATCATGTTGCAAAATTACATCTTTTTTATGAATAAACCAAATATAAAAGCATATTTTTCATTGTTTGTTTATAGATTCCCATTCAGCGCGTTGTTAAGCTAAAAGAGGACTGTCAGCGCTTGTGAAGCCATCAGGCAATCGATGCAGGGTAAGTTTGATACAGACATAAAATCTTATTTTTCGGCTCTATCGCGCGGTTCAGCGTATTCAACTACAGTTTGACACTGGAGATGTCGACGAGTCCGTTGACGATGGCGTAGATGGTCAGGCCGGCTGGTGAATGAATCTGCAGCTTGCGTGCGATGTTGCGTCGATGGGTGATGACGGTATTGACTGAGATGCAGAGGTGGTCGGCAATCTCCTTGTTCTGCAGGCCCTGCACGACACCGATAATCACGTCTCTTTCACGGTCGCTGAGTGCCTCGCCATTGTCCTGACCTCCCTTGAAGACCATTGAAGAGATATTCTTCGACACATCTTCCTGTTTGGTGAGTCGCTCCAGACGCTTGATGGCTGGGGTGAAAATATGGTCTTCGACCTCGGCATGCTGGCGTAACCACTCTTCATTGTTGTAGATGTCGTAGAGGGTAGCCGTCATTTTATTGTTGCTGTGGGCATCGGATGGCAGATACTTGATCATCATGAGCTTCAGTTCGCGCAGTTTTTTGTCGGTGCTGTCGTGATGCTTCGAGAAGGTGTCGATGTTGTAGTCGTTCATGGGACGGCCGTCCAAGAGTGACTGGACGTAGGGGAACAGCGTCTTCTCTTCGTATTTCATGTGGCGACGTATCTCCTGGGCATATTCGTCGTAGAACCGCATGATGAGTTGTCCCAAGGGATCCTGTGGCACGATGCTCTCCTGTAATTCGCGGCGAATGAAGGGTAGTTGGAAATCAAGGTAGTAGGTGTGGCTGGCTTTCAGATAGTGGAGCAGGGTAGGGACGCTGATCTGCTCGTCGTTCTCAAAGTCGCCATACCCATTAATGGTGAAGTTGATGACGGTCAGAAATGTGTAGGTGTCCACTCCGTTCAGCTGGCACGTCTCATTGACGGTCTTGTCGCCAAAGCCAAGGCTGATGCCAAACGAGCCTAATGCCTGCAGCACACTATAGTTGTCCTTAATCAGCGTAATCATCTTGTCGCTGGGTTCGTACATCTTCAAATTCTTCATCTTTTCTAATACCTTATTTATATATTGATGGTGCAAAATTAATCATTTCCCGTGAACTGTGCAATAGTGTTGAGTTGATTTCATTATTTTTAGGTATTGTCGTATTTTGTGATTTGCCGTACCTTTGCACCGCGAAATTAGATGAGAAAAGAAAAATGAAAAATGAAAGATTGATCACAGCGATAGCAGCATTTATTGTACTATCAACCATGAATGTCACAGCTCAAGACAAACGACTGAGTGTCGGAGGCTATGGCGAGGCTGTTTTTTCACGAAACTATTATAGTGACCACGTCAGTCGCTACAGTCAGCCCGAGGAACATAAGAATGACCCCAGTCACGGACGCTTTGATATTCCCCATGCCGTCATCTATCTTGGGTATGACTTTGGCAAGGGCTGGAGCCTCGGTACTGAGATAGAGTTCGAACATGGAGGCAATGGTATAGCCTACGAGAAGGAAGACGAGGAAGGCGGCGAATGGGAACAGGAAACCGAGAAAGGTGGTGAGGTAGAACTGGAACAGTTCTGGATTCAGAAATCCTTCGGCCAATGGGCCAACATCCGCGCAGGACATATCGTGGTGCCTGTAGGACTGAACAATGCGCACCACGAACCCTTGAACTTCTTTACCGTTTATCGTCCAGAGGGTGAGAACACCATCATGCCATCGACGTGGCATCAGACGGGTGTGTCGTTCTGGGGACGCTATAAGGACTTCCGCTACGAGGCTCAGCTGCTGGCAGGACTGAATGCCGACCAATTCACCAACACTGGCTGGATTCGTAAGGGACATAAATCGCCTATGGAATTTGACGTTGCCAACAAGTATGCTGCCTCCTTGCGTATAGACAACTACTCGATTCCTGGTTTGCGCATCGGACTAAGCGGCTACTACGGTCATGCCATCGGCAACAGCTATCCGCGTAATGCCAATGGCGTAGATGAAGAATACAAAGGGGCGGTGGCCATTGGTGCCATTGACTTCACCTATAAAGCCCACAACTGGATTGTCCGCGGACAGGCCGACTATGGCTATCTGAGCGATGCAGAACAATTGAAGTATGTGTATAACCGACTGAATTCGAAATCACCCTACAAGCATTCTGCTTTCGTGTCGAAGAATGCGTATGCTATAGGCATTGAGGCAGGCTACGACGTCTTCTCGCAGATTCCGCAGATGCGTGAGGATAACAGGAAACTGTATGTCTTCGGACGCTATGAGCAGTATAACCCCTATGCCAGCAAGACCAAGGGTACTGACTATGGCTATACGGAGGTGAAGCGTCTGGCAGCGGGCGTGAACTATCATCCAGTGCCACAAATCGTCATCAAGGCAGAATACTCCAAGCGACTGCTGAAGAGCATCTATAACGACGAGCCCAGCGTGAATATCGGTGTGGCATACGAGGGATTCTTTTTGTAATTGAGAGATTGAGAGAATGAGAAATTGAGATATTAAGATATTAACCACATAATTTATATATAGATAACAATGAAAAAGATCATTTATTCAATGGCCCTACTGATGGGCATGACATTCGCTGCATGCAGCAGTGACAGTGACAACAACGGAAATGACAACGTTGACAAGTACAAAGACCGTACGTACGGTATGACGGCTGTTAACGCTTGTGGCAGTGTGGTGACTCAGCTCGAAGCTGCTAATGCCACCATTGCATCCTCAAAACTGACAGAAACTCAGGAGGACTATCTGCGTCAGGTCTTGCAGAATCTGGTTAGCAATGTGATTGTGCCCACCTACACCAATCTGGCTAACGAGACAGAGGCACTTGAGAAGACCCTGAACGGTCTGACCGTCAAAACCATTACGCAAGCTCAGATTAACAGTGCCTGCGAAGATTTCAAGCAAGCCCGAAAGTACTGGGAGCAGTCGGAAGCTTTCTTAATGGGTGCAGCCAGCGACTTCGATATTGACCCCACTATCGACTCATGGCCTCTGAACCGTTCGCTGTTGCTGAGCTACTTCAATAACGGTATGAACGACGATATGCTTGAGGATGCCACCATTCTGGGTTTCCACGCATTGGAGTTTATCCTGTTCCGTGATGGTCAGCCTCGTAAGGTAGCTGAACTTCAGGGCAATGATACCTATAAGAACTTCGAGCACATCAGCGGTGCACAGGAACTGGCCTACGCCCAGACCATCTGTACCCTGCTGAAGCAGCGCACCTTCCAGTTGCAGTGCGCTTGGGACGGAGGTGCCAACAGCAGTCGTCTCAAGGTAGTCCAGGATGCTGGTCTGGACTATCAGACAGAGAAAGGCCTGTCGTTTGCCGAGAACCTGACCAAGGCTGGTATCAGCGGTTCGGGCAGTTCATTCTCAACATTGAAGGCAGCTATTGCCCAGGTGCTGAGTAACGACGAGGGTTCGTGTGTGGCTATTGCCAATGAGGTGGGTACGGCTAAGATTGCCAACCCCTTCTCGGCTGGTGACGTGTCATACGTGGAGTCGCCCTATAGCTACAACTCCATCAGTGACTTCTGTGATAATATCCGTTCCATCCGTAATGTATGGCTGGGCTCTACCAATGAGTCAGCCCACCAGTATAGCTTCCACAATTTCTTTGCCAGTGTCCAGAGCGATGTTGTCAACCAGAAGGTGGAGAATGCCTATACGTCTGCTATTGAGGGTATCGGCAGCATGCCATCGCCCTTCGTGAAGTATTGCTGTACCATCTGGAACATCAATTTCGAGGATGACGAAGATTGGGAAACGGAAGAGTAGGTGAGAAAGTGAGAAGGTGAGAAAGTGAGAAAATGAGGAATTGTATGAACAAACAATCACGTTTATTTATCATGAGCATGCTGGCGGCTTCTGTGCTGTCGGCATGTTCTGACAGTAGTGACACAGCCCAGGAACTGGGGCCGTTGACACCAGACGAAGAGGTTTTTGGTAAAGCTACAGGTAATTTTACTGCAGAAGAATGGTATCCTGGCGGTGAGTTGGGAACCACGGAGAAGGCCAGCTATTCAGCCATCACACCTGCCGCTGAAGCTGCTGGTATGGAGGAAGACTTCAACACGGGTGAGGGTTTCTTTGAGAAACTCTATACCTTTGAACAGGAGCCCCGTAAGGGCTTGGGTCCTGCTTGGGTGCGCAACTCGTGCATTGCCTGTCATCCGTCGTATGGTCACGGCAAGCGTCAGACGGAATACCGTGCCAACCAGATTGGAAACGGCTACCTGCTCGTGATTTATCATCCTGACAACAATGCCTACATCAGTGAGGTGACGGGTATGCCTCAGACACAAGCCATGTCACCCTTTAAGGCTCCTATCGACGAGAGTCAGATTTCTATCGAGTGGAAGACTGTAACCGAGATGGAGAGCGGATTGCCTATGCAGTTTGAGGATGGTGAGGCATATAGCCTGATTTATCCTGAGGTGCGTATTCCGCAGTCGGCCTTCAACACCAATCCCAAACCTGAGAACTACGAGGTGCGTCTGGAGTCGACTATTGGTGTCTATGGTACTGGTCTGCTGGATGCCCTCGACGACGAGGCTATTGAGGAACAGTGGAAGAGCGAGTCGAAGTACGTAGAGTTGAACCCTGCCATGTGGGACAAGGATGCCAATACATTCAAAGCCTCTGCCTACTATTCTGCTGGCTATAATGATACTGGTTCACATCGTGGCTTGCACGGACCGTTGAAGCGCTTTACCTATGCTATGACGCGTGGCTCGCTGCAGGACGGTGCTGGTGCCAATGCCGTATGGAATATCACTAATGTCACGCGTTCCGACCGGCACTGGCTCTATACCACAGCTGCTTGGGCCAAGGCACAGAGTGAGGATGCTGAGGTCATCAAGTATATCAAGGAACATGGTGCGTCAGAGACGAGCATCCTGCATCCATATTATGCTGACGGAACGGATGAAGGTATCATAGCCCGTATCAACGAGATTCTGAGCTGTTCGTCGATAGCCAAAAAAGAGACATTCGACAAATACCTGTTCAATGGTGCTCCCTATCATGGACAGGAAGAGATGAGCGATAAGCAGTACTATCAGTTTATGGTGTGGCATCGCGGACTGGCTGTTCCTGCTGCACGTCATCTGAACGATGCCCGTGTACAACGTGGCAAGGAGCTGTTCTCGAAGATAGGATGTGCCCAGTGTCACCGTCCGTCGTGGAAGACGGGGGCCGACAATATGTGGGTCGATGCCAGCATCAAGGCGTATGCCAAGAGCATTGGCAGGGATGCCGACAAAGTGTTGCCGAAGTATCCCAACCAGACCATCTGGCCATATACCGACATGGTGCAGCATCGTCTGTTCATGAAGAACGATATCCGTACGGGCTGGTGTCGTACCACACCGTTGTGGGGTCGTGGCTTGTCGCGTCAACTGACAGGTGCCGACGACCGTTTGCATGATTGCCGGGCACGAACTGTTCTGGAAGCCATCATGTGGCACGGCTATTCGAAACAGTCTGATGGCTACCGTGCTACGGAGAAATTCTATCAATTACCCAAGGAAGATCGTGATGCTGTTGTTAAATTCATAGAATCCATATAATAACAGCGCCCGTTTTCCCGTTTATTAAGCATGAAGAGAATCGTTATCGTGTTTTACATTGTGGTGGTTGCCGTGCTGGCAGCTGCCACAATTGTGGAAAAATATCAGGGTACGGACTATGTTGACGAACATATATTCAGTGCCTGGTGGTTTTCAGCTCTGTGGGCAGTGCTCACAGCTGTGGCTACGTTCTATTTTATCAAGCGGAAGGTGCACCGTGCCTCTGTTGTCGTGCTGCATCTCTCGTTTGTCGTCATACTGGCAGGTGCTCTGTTAACACATCTGACGGCTATTCGGGGTGTTGTTCCACTGCGCAAGGGAATAGCCACCAATGAATACCTGACGCGTGACATGTATCTGCATAAACTGCCCTTCATCATTTGTCTGGAGGACTTTGAAATCAAGTTCTATGAAGGTACCGATATGCCTTCCGACTATGTGTCACACGTCATGATAGACGGGCAACCTTTCACTATTTCGATGAATCAGATTGTCAGCCAGAAGGGTGTCCGCCTCTATCAAAGTGACTTTGATATGGATTTACAGGGAAGCATCCTCGCCATGAACAGCGATCCATGGGGAATTCCCGTCACCTATTGTGGCTATGCGCTACTATTTGTCTCGCTCTTCTGGATGCAGATTGACCCTAAAGGCAAATTCCGTCAACAGCTGTCTATACTGCGGAAACAACGCTTCCCGCTGGTTATCTTTACGGGATTCCTGTTGTCGTGCTTTGTCCTGCTGGTGTATTACTTTTTGGGAAAATACTCGGCAGCAAACCATCCTCTGCCAGTACTCAACTCCCGTTTGCTACCTCTCCATGTATCGACTATCATGATGGCTTACACGCTGTTGTTGTTGACATTCATCATCGGGCTGGTGGGCATTATCGTGTCGAAGCAACGACAGGAGATGTATCATTTGTCTCAGTTCCTGCTTTTCCCATCGCTCATGTTATTGTGTTACGGCATCTTTATCGGTGCCATCTGGGCTAATGTGTCGTGGGGTACCTACTGGTCGTGGGATCCGAAAGAGACGTGGGCGCTTATTACCTTGATGATATATGCTGCACCTGCGCATCGTTCTTTCTCAAAACTGTCCACACTGAAGTATCACCTCTATATGACGCTGGCTTTCTTCACCATCCTCATAACCTATCTGGGTGTGAACTATTTTCTTGGAGGTATGCATTCATACGCATAGTTGATAACATGTCATGATCATAAAATGCTAACGACAAAAGAAATGAAAAAATTTTGTGGTTAGCTTTTTTTTTACTACCTTTGCGGCGATAGAACGAAAAATGCAATTGGCCAATGTCTTATAGCCACATATTCCGCAGAATGGCAACAGCGATGATGCTTTTGGTGTGTATGACCATACATGCCGAGCGCATGGAGCGTGTATTCTTCTCGTATGATGCCTCTCACGGGCTTGCTGACAATAGTGCACAAACCATCAAGTGTACGAAAACCGGTCGTATGGTGGTTACTACGATTGGGCACGTTAACTTCTATGATGGTGCCAGTTTCACGCATATCGATCCATCAGAAGACAATGACTTCCCCTTGCCTAAATACTTAGGACACTACCATATCTATTTTGACAAGCAACATCACCTCTGGGTTAAGGATAAGTATAAGGTGACATGTGTTGATTTGATGAAGGAAGCTTTTATCACTAACGTGGACTCTGTCATTAAATATATCGGCATGAAAGAGAAGGTTGAGGACCTGTTTGGTGATAGCCAGAATGAGATGTGGTTTTTGTCGAACGGGAAACTTTATTGTCCTGTGAGAAAAGCGGTTATACCTTTGGCTCATAAGGAAGAATTGCATGACCTAGACGTCTATGACGCACATGTTCTTCTACAATTTTTTGCCAATGGAATCGTATCGGCCTACGATATAAAGACAGGCAAGCATCTGTATGATGCTGCTTCATCGGCAGGTGAAGATATGACGCATTTTGCCAATTCATCAGTGGTATATCGTGACGGACGATTCTTCTATCAGATTAGGAATGGTGATAAAGATGGCATTCTGCTACGCTTCGATGCAGGTACACACGAATGGAAGGAGTTGATGCGTGCCCCTTACCATTATAATAATATGGTATTGCATGATGGCATCTTATTTGTGGCTTCAGAGTATGGCTATTGGGAATATAATCCACTATCAGGCGAGAGGAAGCATCAGGAAATGCTGAAGTTGAGCAGTGGACGTAAGCTTCTGACAGATGTCAACACCATTGCATTTGATCGTCAAGGTGGCATGTGGATTGGTACTGAGAAGCGTGGTCTGCTCTATGCTAAGCCCTTTACCTCTCCCTTCATGGCCTATAGTTGGGATGAGCCTGAAGCTTTGAAATACTCTCAAATGCTGGATCATCTGCCAGAGATTGCTAATCCAGAGCCATTAGGACGTCATGTCAACTGTAAGTATACAGACAGCCGCGGTTGGACGTGGACTGGTCTTTATACTGGTGTGCAGTTGGAACGTCCAGGGAAAAAGCCTTACTTGTTTACGGTTAAGGACGGTTTGATGAATGAGATGGTGCATAGCGTGATAGAAGATGATTCACACGACATCTGGGCCGGCACCAGTTGTGGTATCACCCACTTGTTTATCAAAGATAATGAGGTCTCGCGCGTGGAGAGTTACTATAGTCGTGATAACGTGCCTAACGAGTCGTTTGTCAATCGTCGTGCCATGAAGCTGCACGACGGCACTATCGTCATGCAGTCGCTTGACCATATCGTGACGTTCAATCCCAATTACTTCCATACAGATTCATTATCGAGAATGGTGCTCTATCCTAAGCTGATTCGTCTGATGGTGAATGGCCGAGATATGAAACCTGGCATGAAACTGGACGATCGTGTCATACTTGAAGATGCCGTTACCCGAACAGCGGAACTGACGGTGGGCTATAATCAGAACTCATTGGTATTGACGTTCTCAGGTCTGAATTTCATGCGTCCCACACAGACGTATTACCGTCTGCGCATGAAAGGCTATATTGATGATTGGGAAGTGTTTTCATACTTCGATAATAATGGTAACGGTGGTATGGTGGATGATAGGGGAATACTCCATTTGCCATTAATCGGAATGATACCAGGAAAATATCAATTAGAAGTGCAGGTCTCTATGTCACCGGACGAGTGGCCCCAGGAGCCTTATATATGGACCATCAATATTGAGGAACCCTGGTGGCGCACAAAAGGCCTTTATGCATTGCTGTGCTTTATCGTTGCCGTACTGTTCTTGCTTAATTTCTATTATTATAACGGGAATCAGATGCTTCGTATGAACATCCTTAATAGCGGAACTGAACTGCAACATCGTATCATGACTTATACTGTCCGTTGTAAGTCGTTGGAGGACGAAATCCTGACGCCTTTCACGCTTCAGACAGATGGCTCGACGCAGAACGATTCAGCCTTTGCTGAAATCATGATGAAAGTGATACCTTTCGTACAACAATGTAAGGAACGCGAAGTCACTTTCAATATGTATCAATTGGCTGAAGTGGCTGGTGTGAATATTAATCAATTCCTTGAACAGATGTCATTGCATCTTAACGAAAGCCCACGTCTGATGATGTTGAATCTGCGCCTGATGAAGGTGGCTAAGATGCTGAAAGAGACGGATAAGTCGATAGAAACAATAGCTGATGAATTAAAGTTTACGTCGGCAAACTATTTGATAGCCAGTTTCTTCCACCACTATCGTATGACACCTAATGACTATCGGAATTCCACAGCCCTATAGGCTACAAGTCGCCACGTACGATCCATTGGACCTTTATAGTAAACCATGGCCTGATAACGGTTCTCTGTCTGGTAGAAGTTTCCTTCCGAATCGGGTATTCCTCCGTTTGGAGTCATATAGTTATATGAATAATAGCCCTGTTTCAGCAGTAATCGTGTGTAGTAGATGCCCTGGGCACCGTCATAGCGCATCTTATAAGTCTCGTCATCCTTATCTGTGGCCCAGTGTCCGCCAATGTAGAGGTCACCTTGATAGGATGCCTTCAGCGTAAAGTTCACCCACACGTATTCACAGGTGTAGTCTGATTCCGAGCGGTCGCTGTTTCTGATGCAGAAAGCACCATCGGCATCCACATCCGTCAGATAGTTTCTGCGTTCTGTCGCCATAAAGGGATAAACATCATACTGGTGCCCGTCCCAATTAATGCGGTCAATGCCCATTGTGGGGTGTGTGACATCCAGCACTTCGAACTTATGATATTCGTTGCCTGCATCGAAAATCAGGGGACGTTGGTGTGTCCATTCCAATCCCTGCATGCTGACAGAAGTCGGACGAAGGTCTTTGCGTGCCGTATCGTCGCGCCAGTTCTGCATAACTATCGTCCTCAGTTCTTCATCGATATTGGTGATGCACAGCGAGTTATAACGCAAGAACATATCCAATTGCTGATGGCTGACATTGTGGTCAACGTCTGTATTCGACGACACGTTGAGACCTAAGTCCATCCGTTGCTCGACGACATAGAACTCCACCTGCATCACTTCCTCGTCGCCTTCGTCCTCGTCAATGATGGTTATACGGTAGTTGCCACTCATTTTCAGTCTACAGCGGTCGTTAGGAATGTCGAACTGATAATGCGTATAGGACAGAGTTGTGTTGATACTATTCTGATAATCCTCAATTGGATTGTTGTTGAATCCCTCCAACCAATCGCTCTCAAAGAGTGATTCCGATGTCGTCCAATCGTATTCGCAATGCTCTATGCGGTAGCATAGCCGATGATAGTTGTGTGACAGCTCGTCAAAACTGATGGTTAGTACATCATGGCTGTTCAGCTGCATTACAGGACGATTGAGCCAGTCACCATTCACGGTGCTGGTCAGCGTTTTGAACCTTGGCGACAGGATGCGGTTGGCTGCATTCAGTGGCAGTGCCATAAGCATCAGAAACAGTAATATGCGTATCTTCATGCTGCAAAGATAGTAAAAGTTTAGAGTTTATAGTTTAGAGTTTATAGAAATTTTGTAAGCGGTAGCAAATTTTTCACTTTTCACTCTTCACTTTTCACTTTATTTTGTAACTTTGCACCCATTATGACAGAAGTAATCATCAAAGACGACGTGTTGCGTAAGGCTGCTGGCGAGGGTATGGATGCCTTTGTAGGCACCTTTGTTGCAGCTATTAAGGAGGCAATAGGTGGACAACTGACGGCAGAAAACATGGGAGAGCTCAATGCCGACCAGATAACGCTGTTGGCTTGGGATACCCTGCACGAGGAGGTGATGGACGGTGGTTTCGTACAGCTTATACACAACGGCAACGGTCCTTTCATCTTTAAGAATCCGCTGGCCAAAGCCTTGAAACTATGGGGACTACGTGACCTGTCGAAACTCATCTATAATGCTCATACATTATATTTAGTAATCGTTAAAAAATAACTTGGTACAATATGTCATCAGTTGCATCTGACAAGATAGTTCCATTTGGGCAGTATTTCGTCCTTGACGATATGCCTAGCACACTCACTTTCAAAGAGCGGGTTGCGTTCTGTCTTT
>JAFVHO010000162.1 GCA_017474485.1 Prevotella sp. | reverse complement strand
TTTTTTTCTCCGGGGTAGAAATAGGGTACAAATATAACTAAAATAACTTGGAATAACAAAGAGCAATTAAGAACGCTTAACACAACAAAAGCCCTCAAAATGAGAGCTTTAGTAATAGTTTATCCAAATTGTTCTAAGTTGCTGATAATCAACTATTTGCCCACGCAGAAATTTTTAAAGATATTTCCTAATACTTCATTGGGCGTAATTTGACCTCCAGTGATTTCGGAAAGGGTGTCGAGGGTCAGGCGAAGGTCCTCGGAAAGGAGGTCAGGGGGAAGTGATGGGTGATGAGTGAAGAGTGAAGAATCGCTGGTGGCCAATCCGTCAATGACGCGCTGCAGGTGGGAGTGGGCACGGGTCAGAGCATCGTAGTGACGGGCGTTGGTGACGATGATATCGCTTTGCTGCAGGGTGGGAATATCGGCCGTTTCGTAGATGGCTTGCTCTAAGTCGGGGAGATGGGTGCCGTGCTTGGCAGAAATCTCAATTAAAGGAATTTTAACTAATGTAAATGGTGTGCTTTCAGCTTTATCAATCTTATTCTTAACAACGATAAGTTTCTTACTGTCAGAAAGTAACATCATTTTATTTAATTCTTCCAGCGATGGTTCTTTGTCGACCATCCATATTATGATGCGAGCCTTGTCAATAGCTGCGTAAGTGCGCTCAATGCCTATCTGTTCGACCTGATCAGAGGTCTGTCGGATGCCTGCGGTGTCGATGAAACGGAATGTGATGCCGTTGATGTCGATAGTGTCTTCAATGGTGTCGCGGGTGGTGCCATGTACGTTTGATACAATGGCACGATCATCTTTCAATAGGGCGTTGAGGAGGGTGGATTTACCCACGTTGGTCTTGCCTACAATGGCTACAGGAATACCTTGTTTGATAGCTTGTCCCGTCTCAAAGCTCTTGGCTAGTTTGGTGATGTATTTGTCAATATTTTTGGCTAACTCAAACAGCTTTCCGCGATCGGCAAATTCCAAGTCTTCGTGGTCGGAGAAGTCAAGCTCGAGTTCGAGTAGCGAGGTAAGCTTCAGGAGTTGGTCGCGCAATCGAGACAGTTCTGTGGAGATGCCTCCACGTAACTGGCTCATAGCCATCTGGTGGGTTGCCTCGTTACTAGAGGCAATGAGGTCGGCCACCGCTTCAGCCTGCGAAAGGTCCATCTTACCGTTGAGATAGGCGCGCATGGTGTATTCGCCGGGATTGGCCATGCGACAACCCTGCTGAATCAGCAGTTCTAATACCTTATTTAATATATAGTGTGAGCCATGACAGGAGATTTCTGCGCTATCCTCGCCAGTATAGCTGTGGGGGGCACGGAAGATGCTCACCATTACCTCGTCGATTACTTGTTGATGCGGGAAAACAGCATCACGCTCGACGATATGGCCGTAGTGGATGGTGTTGGGCTGTGCCGTTGAGAGGTCTTTAGAAAAGACGTGAGAAAGAATCCCAAGCATCTGAGGGCCTGAGATTCTTATGATACCTAACGCTCCACCAGGAGGAGTAGCTAATGCGCAGATTGTATCCTCGCGTGAGGTGAGAGGTGAGAGGTGAGGGGTGAGATTCATCAGATTCGGTCGAGGACTTTCTCGATAAGGGTGTCGATAGAGCTCTTGTAGTCGGTATTCATCTTCTTGGCATAGCGGTTGGCGATGACCATACAGCAGGTCATGGCACGATGGCCTAGCAGAGAGGCGAGACCAGCAAGAGCCGAGGACTCCATCTCGAAATTACATATCTTCATGCCTTCGTACTCGAAGGACTCAATCTTCTTGTTCTGCTCTGGGTCGGCAATGTCGGCACGCAGCTGACGTCCCTGAGGACCATAGAAGCCACCGCAGGCTACGGTATAGCCCTTGACCATGTCGTCGGCAGCAATCTGGTTGATGAGGTCGGCATCGGCAACAGCTACGTAGGGTGCACCCTTGATGGGATCCCACTGCATGTGCTCCTTGAAGGCTTTCTCCATCGGGATGTCGCAGACGACGTTACGTCCGGCATAGTAGTTGAGCAGGCCGTCGAAGCCGATGCTCTTGACAGAGGCAATGAAACAGCCAGTAGGCGTGAAGGGCTGTAGGCCGCCGCAGGTGCCGATGCGTACCATCGTCAGTGTGCGATGCTCTTCTTTTTCCTCACGTGTGGCATAGTCGATGTTGGCAAGGGTGTCGAGCTCGTTGACGACGATGTCGATGTTGTCGCATCCGATGCCGTGGCTCTGGCAGGTGATGCGCTTGCCTTTATACATACCAGTGATGGTATGGAACTCGCGGCTCGAGACTTCGTGCTCAATGGAGTCGAAGTGGGCTGCGACGGTGTTAACACGGGCAGGGTCGCCTACGAGGACAACGCGGTCTGCCAGGAATTCGGGCTTCAGATGAAGGTGGAAACATGAGCCGTCACCATTGATGATGAGTTCTGACTCAGGAAAGGTTCTTTTTGCCATAGTATTACTTGTTTTTAGTTAAAAATAAAATTTCCTTATTACGGATTTCTTTCTCTTTGTTGTGGATGCGCTGTGCGAGTTCGAGCTGGCTCTGTTCTGTTTCCAGGATTTCGGCTCTTAACTCGTTGAGTTCATTTTTAGGAGCTGTCGTCCAATAGTCACGAGCCTTTGAAAGCACTTTCGTGAGTTTGGCGTAACTGGCACGAAGTGCACTGAGTTCGTGATAGCGCTTGATGTTATCAGGCTCGTTGAAGTTGGAGAGTTGATAGTAGGTGATATCGTCGTTGATGACGAAGACGAAATCGCGCCCTTCGACGGCCTGACGGCTTCTGTCACGTGTCATTAGAAGACGAGCCAACGCTTGATTCAACTTCTGCTTGTCAGTCCACGTATCAGCAATAGAGGTAATGCGTGCAAAGTTGGCAATCTGCTCGGGTGAGTATGATTCTGGGTCGTATGTCTTGCGTGATTCTGGTACGAAGACGTAGACACAAACGGTGTCTGCAGGCTGATTGCGGTCGCTGGCAAACCATCCGAGATTGCTATATTCGTCGATGACAAACATATAGTCGTTAGCCTCTGAATTGAAAGGCATACCGATGTTGACAGGTTGCAGGAATTGTTGGGTCTCCTTATCGTAGGTGCTGGTATAGATGTCATAGCCTCCCAAGCCGTCGTCGCCTTCAGCAGCAAAATACAGCGTTTCGCCATCACCTAACATATAGGGGTAGTTGACGCGCCGAAACTCTTGATGGTCATTGATGCCGCGAAGTTTCGTCTGACGCGTCCACTTGCCACCAGCGCGTTCGCTGGAGTAGAGGTTCATGATGCCCTCGTTATTCTCCTGAGAGAGAAAACAGCGGTTGCCAAGTTCATTCACGTAGACGAATGCATTGGGTTGGCGCTGGGTGTTGTACAGATTCTGATAGGTGTCTATTTTTCCAGCCTCGGAGTTTAGTACGTAGCGATTGAGGAAGTCGGCCTTGTTGACGACGAAGCTGTCGATAAACATCACCTGTGCCGTATTTGCTGTCATGCGGTCCATCTTCTCCTTATGCATCAGCTGTTCTGCCGTGGGGGCTGGCTGACGTATGTTCCTTTTCTTCCGCTGGGCTTCAGCAGAAGAGGTCAGCATAAGCAGTGTAATGAAAAGCATGATGTGTATTCTCATATATACGACTAATGATAGCTGTTTTAGTGCAAATATACGAAACTTTACTTGAAAATTGACAAATGGCAATCGACAATTAAAGATATTTAATACTCTACGAGTTTTTTCTCAGACTCTAAAGCGCGCCATATGCAGTAACGAGCCTCAGTGTTGAGTTGTTGGATATGTGCAAATAATTCAGATGCCGCAGTGCGGTTGGTGGTCTTTTCGTAAGGACACAGCTTCAGCTGTTTTTCGTAGCCTTGCAGTTCAGCATAGGCCTTGATGTCGGATTCCTGACACAAGCAGAGTGGACGGATGATGGTTAGCGGCATCTTTCTCATCTTTAGCTTGGCAGGCATGGTCGAGAACTGCCCTTGGAAGGTGAGGTTCATCAGCGCCGTATGGATGAGGTCGTCCTGATGGTGCCCCAAAGCTATCTTCGTGCAGCCAAGCTCTTGTGCGAGGTTGAAGAGCTGCTTGCGCCGTTGCCAGGAGCAGAGAAAGCAAGGGGGCTTCTGTTTGCCCGTGCCAGACGGAGATGCACCCGACGGAGATTCGTCGGGAACAGTGGCTACATCGAGAACGGTGGCAATAGCGTTGGGGCGCGTGGTGGTGAAGGAGGTGGTGATGATGTGGAGGGGGACGCCGAGACGGTCGCAGAAAGACTGCAGGTAGGTGGTGTCCGATTTGTAATGAATATTCGACATACGGACATGCAAGGCCTCGACGGTGAAGTGGGGGACGTGTACCTTGGAACGACGGGCTAGAAACTCAAGTAGACAAAGGGAATCCTTGCCACCAGACAAGCCGACGAGGATTTTGTCGTCCTCGTCGATGAGCTGGTACTGTCCCAGCGCCTTGTTAAAAGTCTTCCAGAGTTTCTCTTCGAGTTTCATCGTTATGTTTGTTGCTGTGCCACAGCAACATACTGAACTATTTCATAAACACCAGATAGACGGCGCAAATAATGAGGAAAAAGGCCAGGATGTGGTTCCAATGCAGGTGCGTGCCTTGGAACATGATGTTGGCAATGATGCAGAATACTGCCAACGATATGCACTCCTGAATGACCTTCAGTTGGATGAGATTGAAAGGTCCGCCGTTCTCGACGAAGCCGAGACGATTAGCAGGAACCTGACAGCAGTATTCAAAAAAGGCTATCATCCATGAGAAGGCGATGACTCCGATGAGGGGCCAGTTGTTTGATACGCCGTTCTCCTGTAACTTTAAATGCCCATACCAAGCTAGCGTCATAAAGACGTTGCTTAGTATGAGCAATATGATGGTATAGAGTCCGTTCATAATTCTATCCTTGCGGGAAAATCGCAAGGCACATTATTATTTCTGGAGGTATTCATCCATGTGCTGGGCAGCACGACGACCATCACCCATAGCGAGAATGACAGTTGCACCACCACGCACGATGTCACCACCAGCGAAGATCTCAGAACGTGAAGACTGCATCTCCTCGCTGACAGCGATGGTGTTCTTGCGACCCAGCTCCAAACCTTCGATGCTCTTGGGTACCAGTGGGTTAGGTGATACACCTACAGCCACAATCACCTGATCGACATCGAGTGTAACGGTCTTGCCCTCAACGGGAACAGGACTGCGACGACCTGATGCATCGGGCTCGCCAAGCTCCATGACCTGCAGAATGGCCTGCTTGACGACACCTGTCTCATCAGCGATATACTCGATAGGATTGTGGAGCGTGAGGAACTTGATGCCCTCTTCCTTGGCATGCTTCACCTCCTCGAGACGAGCAGGCATCTCCACCTCAGAACGGCGATAAACCAATGTCACATCAGCACCCAGACGCTTGGCTGTACGACAAGAGTCCATAGCGGTGTTACCACCACCTACAACCAGCACACTCTTAGCGGGATTCAATGGGGTATCAGTCTTGGGGTTGGCAGCATCCATCAGGTTCACACGAGTCAGATACTCGTTTGACGACATGATGTTGATGCTGTTCTCACCAGGAATATTCATGAAGTTAGGCAGACCAGCGCCAGAACCTACGAAGATGCCCTTGAAGCCCAGCTTTTCAAGCTGTTCTACGCTGATGGTCTTACCCACGATGACGTCAGTCTGGAAGTGAACCCCCAT
>JAFVHO010000161.1 GCA_017474485.1 Prevotella sp. | reverse complement strand
TCCGTGCGACGGATAGCGGCATAGATACGTTCCACGATATTGCGGAGGAAGGCCACTGTGCGCTCTTCACGACGGATGACAGCTTCCCAGTCCCACTGGTCGACATACAACGAGTGCAGATTGTCCAATTCCTCGTCTGCACGGATGGCATTCATATCGGTATAGATGCCGTAACCCGGCTCTATCTTATACTCCGCCAGACTCATACGCTTCCATTTGGCCAGCGAGTGTACCACCTCTGCACGAGCATCGCCCAAGTCCTTGATAGGGAACGTCACTACACGCTCCACACCATTCAGGTCATCGTTAATTCCTAAGCCCTGAAGTACAAACAACGGAGCTGTCACACGACGCAGGCGCAACTCAGTACTCAAATTCTGCTGGAAAAACTCCTTAATCAGTTTAATTCCCTGCTCAGTTTGTTTCATGTCGAGCAGAGCTTCATATCCAACGGGTTTTATCAGTTGACTCATATCTTTATTTTCAAATTTTCGCGCAAAGGTACATAATAAATATTAATTTGCAAACAAAAATACCAATTATTTTTGCAAAATGACAGAAATCCTTGATATTTGCTATCTTTTTGCACCAACAACCCTCCGTTAACAAATCATAATTCTCTAACTTTTTCACTATTCACTATTCACTATTCACTTTTTTATTGTACCTTTGCACTCGCAAAAAAGCACCGGTCCCGTAGCTTAGCTGAATAGAGCGTCAGATTCCGGTTCTGAAGGTCCAGGGTTTGAATCCCTGCGGGATCACGAAAGATGAAATATCTCTGAAGATGAAAACTTGTTTTCAAATCTTTGGAGATATTTTAGCTTTTGTAGGATGGCTGGCGCCAGCCTACAGGGATCGATGAAATCAATCCCTGCGGGATCACGAAAGAAAAAGGAGAACTCAACGTTCTCCTATTCTTGTATAAACAAAGCCCTGTTCCTCGACTTCCTGCCGGTCGTAGATGTTTCGGCCATCAACAATAACGTTGCCATTCATGACCTTCTTGATGACATTCCATGAAGGCAGTCGGAACTGACGCCACTCCGTCATCAAGGCAAAGACGTCAGCACCATCGGCTGCATCGTACATATTCTTACAATAGGTAACAACGTCACCAATACGACGCTTGCACTCGTCCATGGCAATGGGGTCGAACACGCGGATGCTAGCGCCGTCGTTCAACAGCTTGTCGATGACCACCAAAGCAGGTGCCTCACGCATGTCATCCGTCTCAGGCTTGAAGCTCAAGCCTATAATGGCAATCGTCTTGCCTTTCACACTACCTACAGCACGGATAATCTTATCATAAACGATTGACTTCTGTTTCTCATTGACACGCTCTACAGCTTCAATGACTTCCATGTGGTAGCCGTTATCGATACCCGTATGCATCAGAGCCTTCACGTCCTTGGGGAAACACGAACCGCCATAACCGCAACCGGCATACAGGAACTTGGTGCCGATACGGGCGTCCGTACCGATACCCTTACGAACGGCATCGACATTAGCACCTACGCGTTCACATAGGTTGGCAATATCGTTCATAAACGAGATACGCGTAGCCAACATGGCGTTGGCAGCATATTTGGTCATCTCGGCAGAGGGGATATCCATAAAGATAACGCGGAAGTTATTGATTAAGAAAGGCTTATACAGGCGCGTCATCACCTCCTTGGCCTTCTCCGACTCTGTACCTACTACCACGCGGTCGGGCGACATAAAGTCCTTGATGGCAGCACCCTCCTTCAGGAATTCAGGGTTCGAAGCCACGTCGAACGGCACGTCCACGCCGCGCTTCTGCAACTCTTCCTGAATGGCAGCCTTCACCTTATTGGCCGTACCCACGGGCACGGTAGACTTGGTGACAAGGATGGTGTACTTGTTGATGTTCTGACCAAACTGGCGGGCTACAGCCAACACGTATTTCAGGTCGGCAGAACCATCCTCATCGGGAGGCGTACCTACAGCCGAGAAAACCACTTCCACATCGTCCAACACCTCTGTGAGGTCGGTGGTAAACTGCAAGCGTCCGTATTCCACGTTACGCTTGACCAACTCTTCCAATCCTGGCTCGTAGATGGGCATGATGCCGTTCTTCAGTTTTTCAATCTTCTGTGTGTCCACATCGACACAAGTGACATGCGCACCCATTTCAGCGAAACACGTGCCGCTGACTAAACCTACATAACCAGTTCCTACAATTGCTATATTCATACTTGCTAATAAGTTAATTCGGCTGCGAAGGTACAACATTTTTCCCTATTCTCCAAATATTTCTGCCAGTTGCATAAAAAAATGGCAACTTTTGTTGGAAGATAAACAAAAAATCACTATATTTGCAGTCGAAAGTATGCAATAACAGATTAAAACTAATATGCTTATGAAACAGATTGTACTTACCATGATGGCTCTTGCAACGATTTGTACGCAGACAGCCACAGCCCAGAACAGAGTTAAGAACCTCTACACTGAGACGCAGACGCTGAAGGTGGAACAGGTACAGAACACCGATATGCCCACTCAGGTAAATCGCTATCTTTTTGCCGGTTACAACACGCTGTGTCTGCCCATGACGCTGAGTGCCGAACAGCTGGCAGCAACCGCCAAGGACATCAAGGTAGAGCGTTTGGCAGCCATCCGTCAGGAAGGCACTACCGTACAGTTGCTCTTTGTCGACTGCACCAACGATGGTATTGAGGCCGGTATGCCCTACCTCATTTTCTCGCCCACGCGCCAGTATCTGAGAGCCAAGAATACGGAAGCCTATGATATCGACACAGAAGTCAAGACGGTTCGCATGACCGATAACCGCGGCAATCAGGTATCGTTTGCCAGCAGTTGGAACATTCGTCAGAAGGATGGTCTCTACGGTATTCCTGCCAAGCAGAACGTCGAGATTCTGGAGAGTGTGCTGGTTCGCACCACCGAGGAGCTGTCTATCCTGCCTACACGTTGCAGCTTCAGCTGGGATCAGCAGGCTCCGTCAGCCGAAAAGCTGGAAATCATCCACACGAACATGGCCGACGTAACAGCCATTGGCCAGCAGGTGAAGGTTAAGAGCAACGCCGACGAGAACATCTACGACCTCAACGGCCGTCACGTGAGTGCTCCAGCCAAGGGCATCTACATCAAGGGTGGCAAAAAGATCGTGAAATGACGATTAATATGACACAATGGGTGGCCGACATCATCCGACAACGGAAGGTGGCGGCCATTCCTGTAATGACACATCCGGGCATTGAGCTGAACGGCCACACCGTCCGGCAGGCTGTCACCGACGGCAACATCCATTACGAGGCTTTGAGGACGCTGGCCAAACAGTTTCCCAGCGCAGCAGCCTGCACCATCATGGATCTGACCACCGAGGCCGAAGCCTTTGGCGCCCAGATAGCCTTTAGCGACGATGCCGTACCTGCCGTTGCCAATCGTCTGCTGCCCGATGTCAAGAGCATCTATGATTTGCAGGTGCCGTCACTCACGGCTGGTCGCATTCCGCAATACCTGAAAGCCAACCTCCTGGCAGCCCAAAAAGGTATAGTATTTTCCGGCTGCATAGGTCCCTTCTCATTGGCAGGTCGCCTCTACGACATGTCTGACATCATGGTTCTCATCTACGAGCACCCTGATGCCGCCCATGTATTGCTGGACAAGTGTACACAGTTCATCCTCAAATACTGCGAGGCCCTAAAACTGACTGGTGCAAATGGTGTGTTGATGGCCGAACCTGCTGCGGGCTTGTTGTCCAACGACGACTGCCTCACGTTCTCGTCGCCCTATGTGAAGCATATCGTCGACCACCTGCAGGACGACCACTTCATCGTCGTTTTGCACAACTGCGGCAATCAGGGCCACTGTACCCGTGCCATGGTAGCCACTGGTGCTGCTGCCTACCATTTTGGCAACAAGTGCCAGATGGAAGAGGTCATCCGCGACGTGCCTCCTACGGCTCTCGCCATGGGTAACCTTGACCCCGTCTCGCTGTTCAAGGACGGCACTCCCGAACAGATGCGAAAGGCCACTATCGACCTGCTCGACAAGATGCGCACCTATCCGAATTTCGTGCTCAGCAGCGGATGCGACACACCGCCACACACGCCCATTGAGAACATCAACGCCTTCTTTGAAGCTATAAACGAATGGAATAACCAATGACTGTCAAAACTCTGGCATACAACCAGTTATTAATTATAGAAAAAGACGTCTACGAAGCCATGGGTTATCATGACACATGGCCCGACGAGGCGACGCAACAGGAGACGCGAGCCATCATCGATGACGTGCAGCGTTGGTTGCGTCCCCAGTTCTGTTTCTTTGTATGTCAGGAGTTGCCTGCCTTCGATATCGGACGGATTATCCAGCGCCAACTCAGAGGCTCCGAAGCCTACGCCTTGTTTATCTGCACCAGCGGTGCTGAGTTCGAGGCCTATCAGCAACGACTGAAACAGGAAGGCGACATGGTGCGCGTATTCATTGCCGATTCGTTAGGCTCCGTCATTGCCGAGAAGTGTGCCGACCAGATGGAGACAGCCCTACAGGAGAGCATCGACAAACTCGGTTGGCGCCATACCAACCGCTTCTCGCCAGGCTATTGCGGCTGGCACGTCTCACAACAGCAACTGCTCTTCCCGCTCTTCGACGGCCAGACCTGCGGCGTCCGTCTCACCGACTCATCACTCATGCTGCCCATTAAAAGCGTCAGCGGCATCATCGGCCTCGGCAAGGAAGTCCGCAGACTCGACTACACCTGCGGCCTCTGCAACTTCGAGAAATGCTATAAACGCAAACAAAGATCTTGAGCTAATGAGTCATATTGTTGAAAAGTGGAAAGAGTTTTGTGAATGGCAACAGCGACCCACTCAGCCCATCAAGAAGTCGGCAGAGCATCATTGCTGTAACACATGTGGCGAGGAGTATCAGGGAAACTACTGTCCTCAATGCGGGCAGTCAGCCAGGATTGGGCGCTACTCGTTCAAGAATGCCCTGCTGCTGTTCCTTGACGTCTGGGGCATGGGCAATCGGGGCATGTTCCGCACGCTGCGCGATCTGATTCTGCGCCCAGGCTATTTGATTCGCGACTACATCTCAGGTATGCAGATGGCCTATTTTCCACCGTTCAAACTGCTGTTCCTGCTGACGGCACTCTTGCTGATCGTGGACTCTGGAGTCAATCTGAAAGGCGAAAACAATCTTGCAACCTATCACGAGAAAACGGTTAATATTGATAACGCTCGTACGGAGAAGAGCAAGAAGGAAGAGACAACCAGAATGGAACGATGGAATAGGGCAGCTGATATGTACATTGTCAAGGCCCGTGAGTTTAGGGAAAGCAACCCCGCGTTCTTTTGGGTGGTGTTATTGTTTGTTTTGTCACTTCCTCTTTATCTTTTCTTCCGTAAGTGTCCCAACATCCCCGACCTGCGCTTTTCAGAACTACTTATAGCAATGGTATATACCTGGGGAATGCATGATATTTATGAGATTGTACTCACGTTCTTTGGTGTTTATGAAAGTACTGTTGATGATGCTTCCCTTCTCTTGAGCATCATACCACTGAAACAACTATCTGGTTTCAAGTGGTGGAGAACCTGTCTCTACTTGATTCTTTCCTATCTGGCAGCCCTTTTCATATTGTTTGCAGCAGGGTTGATAGTCGTCGAAATACAACTCTATCTGGAAGCATAGAAAAGAATCTCCGACCCTGAATCACCCGGACCAAACGTTTCCCCGATAATTTTCAACGGATTCGGTAATTGACGGTCTGAAGTCTGATGTAAGATGTTAAATTTGGGCCTACTTTTTGGTGGGCTCAGATTTTTTTTGTACCTTCGCGCAGAATTTGTGAACAGAAAGTATTTGGAAATTTAGAGATCATTCATGATTAAGAATATAGCATTCGACTTGGGCGGAGTAGTACTGGCGCTCAGTTACGAACAGGCCGTGAAGCGGTTTGAGGAAGTAGGACTGAAGGATGCGCGCCAACAGCTGGACGCCTTTGAACAGCGGGGCATCTTCGGCGACCTGGAGTCAGGACGGATTACGGCTGAGGACTTCCGCAGGGAACTGAGCAAGATGGTGGGCAGAGAACTGACTACGGACGAGTGCTACCAGGCGTGGCACGGATATGTCGACCACGTGCCCAAGTGCAATCTGGAGGCGTTGCTCAGCCTCAGGGAAAGGGGCTACAAGGTGTGCCTGCTGTCGAACACGAACCCCTACATGATGCTGTGGGCTGACAAAGACTTCGACGGAGAGGGGCACCCCATCAGCTACTTCTTCGACGCCCTGTATCTGAGTTTTGAATGCAAGGTGATGAAGCCGCGGCGCGAAATCTTCGAGATGATGCTGAAAGGTCAGCAGTCGACACCGGAAGAGACGCTCTTCGTGGACGATGGCCGAAGGAACGTCGAGATGGCAGCATCGATGGGCATGCACACACTCTGTCCACAGAACAATGAGGACTGGACGGAAGCACTGGAGACACTACTGAAGAACGCACAATAAAACAAATAAACGCAGGAAAGATTTGGAGATTTCGCAAATTTTGCCTATCTTTGCATGCAATAAGCAAAAGACAACAATAAAATGGACATTACAGAGAGATTTCTGAACTATACGAAATTTGACACACAGTCGGCTGAGGACAGCCAGACTGTGCCGAGTACAAGTAAACAACTGATATTTGCCGAGTACCTGAAGAAGGAACTGGAGCGCGAAGGACTGGACGACGTGGAGATGGACGACAAGGGTTACATCTACGCCACGCTGAAGGCCAACACGAAAGACAAAGTGCCCACCATCGGCTTCATATCGCACTACGACACAAGCCCCGACTGCTCGGGCGCGAACATCAAGCCGCAAATCGTGAAGAACTACGACGGTTCAGACATCGTGCTGTCAGACGGTATCGTGTCGAGCCCGAAGAAGTTCCCCGAACTGTTGCAGCACGTGGGCGAAGACCTCATCGTGACTGACGGCACGACACTATTGGGTGCCGACGACAAGGCGGGTATTGCCGAAATCATACAGGCCATGGTGTACCTGCAGGAGCATAAGGAGATTAAGCACGGCAAGATTCGCGTGGCCTTCAATCCCGACGAGGAGATAGGCATGGGTGCCCACCACTTCGACGTAGAGAAGTTCGGTTGCGAGTGGGCCTACACGATGGACGGCGGCGACGTGGGCGAGTTGGAGTTCGAGAACTTCAACGCAGCCTCGGCCAAGATCACCATCAAGGGCGTGAGCGTGCATCCGGGCTATGCCAAAGGAAAGATGATCAACGCCAATGCGCTGGCTGCCGAGTTTGCCAAGATGTTGCCAGAGGACGAGACACCTGAGACCACCGAGGGCTATCAGGGCTTTTATCATCTGCTAGGCATCACGTCGAACATTGAACTGGCCAAGTTGTCGTATATCATTCGCGACCACGACCGCGAAGAGTTTGAAGACCGCAAGCGCTTCGTGCAGCGTTGTGCCGAGCAGATGAACGAGAAATACGGCGAGGGCACGGTGGAATGCGTGGTTAGCGACCAGTACTATAACATGAAGGAGAAGATTGAGCCCGATGCCATGCACGTCATCGATGTGGTGCTGAAAGCCATGCAGGAGGTGGGCGTCGGTCCGAAGGTGCGCCCCATCCGCGGTGGTACGGACGGTGCCCAGTTGTCGTTCAAAGGTCTGCCCTGCCCCAACATCTTTGCCGGTGGCATCAACTTCCACGGTCCTTATGAATTCGTGCCCATCCAGTCGATGGAGAAGGCCACGAAAGTGATTGTCAAAATCTGTGAGTTAGTGGGACAGTACAATGGCTGAACTACCTACCATGATACAAGACCTGGCCCTGATACTTGTCATGGCCGGTATTGTAACGCTGGTATTCAAACGGCTGAAACAGCCCTTGGTGCTGGGCTATATCGTGGCAGGATTCCTGGTATCGCCCCACATGCCCTATACAGCCAGCGTGGCTGACTCGGAGAACGTGCATCTGTGGGCTGACATCGGTGTGATGTTCCTGCTGTTCTCGCTGGGTCTGGACTTTTCGTTCAAGAAGATTCTCAAGATGGGTGCCTCGCCCATCATATCTACAATCACCATCATCTTCTCGATGTCGATGCTGGGTGTCTGCATGGGTCATGCCTTCGGCTGGTCGAAGATGGACTGCATCTTCCTGGGCGGTATGCTGGCCATGAGCTCTACAACGATTATCTATAAAGCCTTTGACGACTTAGGGCTACGCCAACAGCAGTTTGCAAGCCTGGTGATGTCGGTGCTTATCCTTGAAGACATTCTGGCCATTGTGATGATGGTAATGCTGAGCGCCATAGCCTCAGGCAACAACCCTGACGGCGGACAGATGTTAGGCTCGGTGGTAAAAATTGCTTTCTTCTTAGTGTTGTGGCTGGTGGTGGGTATCTTTGCCATTCCTATTTTCCTGCGCAACGTCCGCCAGCTTATCAATGCCGAAGTGCTGCTTATTGTGTCGTTAGGACTCTGCTGTGCTATGGCAGTCATTTCTACGAAGGTAGGCTTCTCGTCGGCTTTCGGTGCCTTCATCATGGGTAGCATCCTGGCCGAGACGATAGAGGCCGAAAAGATAGAAAAACTGGTAGAACCCGTGAAAAACCTGTTCGGTGCCATTTTCTTCGTATCAGTAGGCATGCTGGTTGACCCACAGATACTGATCAGTTATGCATTGCCCATCGTGGCATTGGTCATGACCATCCTGATAGGACAAGCCATATTCGGCTCGTTCTCGTTCATGCTGGGTGGCGAGAGTCTGAAGTCGGCCATGCGCTGCGGTTTCTCGATGGCGCAAATTGGTGAATTCTCGTTTATCATTGCATCGCTGGGCCTGTCGTTAGGCGTCATCAGCGACTTCCTATATCCGGTGGTGGTAGCCGTATCCGTTATCACAACTTTCCTCACACCTTACATGATACGGCTTGCCACACCGGCTTACGGCATTATAGAAAACAAACTGCCTACAAGACTGATCAACACGCTGAACCAGTTGTCGATGAGTCATCCGAACTCGCAGAAGCAGAGTCTGTGGAAACGCCTGCTGACGCAGATGGCCATGAACACCATCGTCTATAGCATCCTGTCAGCGGCAACGATAGCGCTGATGTTCACCTTCGCTCTGCCATTTATGCGCCAGTTGCTACCCGGCTGGCAGTTGCATTGGTATGCCAACGCCATCACGGGCTTACTGACGGTACTGTTCATATCGCCGTTCCTGCGTGCTATGGTCATGAAGAAGAACCATTCTGAGGAGTGGAAAGCACTATGGGCTGAGAGTAACCGCAACCGTCTGCCCTTGCTGTTTACCATTCTGGTTCGTGCTGTCGTTGCCGTCAGCTTCGTCTTCTATATCATCCACTATCTGAGCCGTTTCAGCAATGCCGTCATGATTACGCTGGGCATTGTGGCTATCATCCTGATAGTTGTATCGCGCACGGTGAAGCGTCGCAGCATTATCCTGGAACGTTTGTTTGTCAACAATCTGCGCTCGCGCGACATCGAAGCACAGGTTCACGGCAAGAAGCGTCCACTGTACGAGGGACGGCTACTGGACCGCGATATCCATATTGCCGACTTCGATGTGCCTGCCAATTCATTGTGGATGGGCAGCACGCTGAAGGAACTGAGCCTGGGCAAGCGTTATGGTGTACATATCAGCAGCATTCTGCGAGGCGGATTCCGCATGAACATTCCTGACGGCGACTACGTCATCTACCCCTGCGACCGTTTGCAGGTCATTGGCAGCGACGAACAGCTGGCCAATTTTGGGCACGCGTTGGAAACTGACGTTATCAAGGATGACATTACCGTGGAGAATCGCGAGATGAAGCTACGCCAGATTATCATCAGCGCATCGAGTCCCTTCGTTGGCAAGACGCTGGAAGAGAGTGGCATCCGCAGCATCTACAGCTGCATGGTGGTAGGATTGGAAGAAGGAAAGGAGAACCTGTCGCCCGTCAGCCCAAAGCGACGCTTCCAAGAAGGAGATATCATCTGGCTGGTTGGCGAAGAGGAGTCACTTAATACCATTGTACGGCATTAGAGTAGCTGGAACGCTTATCGTACTTCAGGGCATCGGTAAGCGTTGCGGCATTACAACGGAACGAGAAGTTATAGCTGGTGTAAGGTGCCAGCACCACTGAGCACGACATGTTGAAGCAATGCAGGTCGCGACTTAGCGATGCCGTCGTCATGGAAATCTTCTGCGTCTCGAAGTCGTAGCCTGACGAGAAGGATATGTTCCAACCGTCAGACAGGCGGATGCTACCTGCAAAGTTCATGTTCTGCGTAAACTTGTAAGGATAGCGCATGGTATTGTAATTGAATGAGCCACTGGTATTCTCGCGCATCGTGATACCATAGCCAATAGTAAACGTCCAAGGTATCGAGAACTTCATGTAGCCATCCTCATCAGTCTCAGCCACACCAGCTTCCTTCTTTTCGCCTGCATGCTTGGCAGCTTCCATATCCGGGTCGATGTTAGTGTCGACGCCCGTATCATACTGTTCCTTGCCACCTTTGTCGTCCTTGTCCTTATCCTTATCAGTCTTCTTGCCAAGAATCCAATTAATAAAGTTCATAACCTTCTTGTTGTCAAGACTATATGAGAGGTTCTTCGACATTCCTTGGAAGCGGCCAAAACGACCCTTGCTATACTCTGTTCGCGTACCGACATAAGGCTTGGCTCCCACAGAGTCGGCCTCGTAGGCATAGGTGGCAAAGCGGGCGTTGAGGTTGAAGGTCGTGTTCTTGCCGAACTTCAGACGGATATTGGTATTCAGGTCACTCCAAGGACGCTCCTTGGCAGCAACGTCATACGACATGCTGGCACTCAACTCATCAATCAGGCTGACCTTTATAATTGAGTCTTCCTTGTTGCGCCACTTCATCTCGACATTGTTCGAAACTGACATGTTGATACTTCCGCTCATATTCTTACTTGGCGGACCATAGATAGTACCCGTGTAGGGCGAATATTCGACGAGGGACACATTACCATTGGCGTCAGTCTTCAGATAGGTGTCGTAGTAGCCATAGCGCGAAGAACCGAAACTTGGCGTATAACTGAACGACACAGTAGGCGTGAAGACGTGACGGATCTGGTCAATCTTGTTGCCGAATATCTTTCGGTTAGGAATAAAGAAACCATACAGTTTCGTGGTAAGGTTCAGACTGGTGTTCCAATCATAAATATTATAGAAACCCGTCAGCGTGTCAACAACCTCTTTCTGCCTGTCGACATCCCACGAACGCATATACTTCTGCGTCAGCATCTTGTCGTTGAAGTTGAAGGCTGCGGTCAGATTCAGGTATTTCAGGACGCTGAAGCTGAAGTCTGTCTTGATGGCATGACTGAAACCATTTTTCCAGTCCTTGGTCAGACTCGACTTCATCAGCTTGTCTTCCTTCGTCGTGATACGGTTCTCCAGATGTCCGGTATAGGTGAACGATATCTTTTCGTACCAGCGTTCCTCGCCTACCCTCTTCTTGCGTTTGAAGGGATAGAGTTTCGACATCGAGATGGTCACGTTAGGCAGGGTCAGCGTCACCGAAGAGTCGCGCATGTTCTGCGTAGCATTGACATCCGTCGACAAACTCAGTCCGATATTACTGAACGTAAAGCCCATAGATACAGATGAAGTACGAGTGGTCTGAGTACGGGCCTGCGGATTATACATGGACGTCAGATTATTCTGCTCGAAACTCTGCGATGAATAGTTCACGCTGGCTCTTAACGTGCGGTAAGGAATAGCCTTAGCATCCTGTGAATGGTTCCACTTCAGACTGAAGCTTGTGGTCTTCATATAGTCAGGCATATTCTTCTCACCCTCTATCGTGGTCTGAAAATCGAACAGGAACGAACCGCTATACTTATAGCGCTTTCTGTAGTTCGAGGCAGCCTTGATACCCCAAGAACCCTTGGTATAAATCTCGCCCAACAATTTCAGGTCCATCTTGTCGCTGATAGCAAAGTAATAGCCACCATCACGCAGATAGAAGCCTCGTGAGGTCTCATCACCATAGGTTGGCATAATAAAACCGCTGGAGTAACTCTTGGTGAAGGGGAAGAAACCATAGGGAACGGCAAAAGGCAACGGCACATCGGCCACCACCAAATAGGTCGGACCGAACACGACATCCTTGCCCGGACGCACTTTGGCACGCGACATGGCGAAGTAGAAATCGGGATGTGGCAGGTCGCAGGTGGTGTATCGTCCGTGATAGAGAAACATATCGCCATTGGCTCCACGCTTCGATATCTCAGAAGTCATAAAGCCATCGTCCTGCTGGGTATAGGCATTATTAATCAGACCTTTCTTCGTCTTGAAGTTAAAGGCCATTGTATCAGTCTCATAGGTGTCATTACCCATCTTAAAGACGGGAGTACCATACTTCTTTCCTGTGGTATCGCGTGAACCTGTGGCATGAACTAGACTGGAGTCCATCGACATGAAGACCTGATCGCTCTCCAAGTCCATATTCTCGTATTTCACATGCGAACGACCATAAAGACGAGCCAAGCCTGTAGAGGCTTCATAGGTCATCGAGTCTTCAGCCGAATATTCGACTGGTGCATCGATACCATTCTTGCGCTGACGGTTTAGCGAGTCAGCATACAGAGAGTCGTCAATAGCCTTATTACGCTTCCAAATAGCCAAATGCAACGAGTCCATACCCACCGTATCGGCAAGGACAGAATCTTTTAGCATGACAGAATCATGAGGAAGCGAATCTTGAAACACAGTATCAATAGGTAATGAATCCAAGGATACTGATTCTCTAGGTAACGTATCCTGGGGCACGGAGTCAACGGCAACACTATCTGCCGCCTCGCTCATACCTGGGAAGCGTAAATGAGGAACCCCTGCCATAATGAAAATCATGACAAAAAGCAGCAGAAATATGAGCGTTTTTCTTCTCACGGCTGCAAAATTACAAATAATTTGCCGAATAACGCCAGCCTTTCGTGCATTTAACGTAAATTATTACGAAAAATCAAGGCTATTCGAAGCGTTCAGACCATGAAAGGAACTTCTTGACACCTTCGTGACCGAATTTTTCAAGTGACTGTGCTGTTTCCAAAACGCTTCGGACGTGGTCTGGAGCTGATTTTGAATAGAATTTGTCGGCATAACAGACTATCTGCTCCTCCAAAGTCTCGGGTTCATAGCCTGGCAAACCTGTTCCTGTATGGCGTTCGCAGACGCGTGCATGGCGTTCAAATCCCTCCTGGCGTAACATCTCGCCACCAATCACACCATGACGGATGTAAGGTTCCGTACCATGACAATGGATACTGGGAGCATCACAACGGTAGATGCCGATATCATGCAACATGGCGGCTTCCTCCAAGAACTGCACATCGACAGGCAGTTCCCTATGTTTCTTGGCAATCTGCAGACAACGGTCAGCCACCTGACGGCTATGCTTCAGTAACAGCTGACGCAACTCATCATTCTCAGGATAGTACTTATTTATAATCGACAAATAGTCCATTTTCCATTCAATTATTGAAAGTACTTAGCGTATATCAAAAAGATTGGTAAATCCCACTTCGTCGAACACGTCACGGATATCATTGTTGAGTCCAATGATAGTTACCTTGCTACCCTTGCCCTTAGCCACCTTCAGCAGTTCAAGGAAGAGTCGCATGCCACTGCTGGTGATGTATTCCAAAGCGTTGCAGTCGAGGATAATGTCGTGACCTTCGCAATCGTAGAGTACCCGCATGTCGCGCCCCACTTGAGCTGACGAGGGGGTGTCAAGGCGACCTTCGAAAACCATCACGAAATTGTTGTTTTCTTCTTTGAATGTAGTCTTCATAAATCTTTATTATTTAATCTTTAATTTTACTTATACCTTACGGCCAGCATAGTGAGATCGTCACTCTGCTCGTTGTTACCAACATAGTCGGCAACAGCCTGTGTGATGTATTCAATAAGCCCATGGGGATCCATAGGCGCGTCGTGTAGCGTCGCTTGGATGCGCTGTTTGCCAAACATCTGGTGCTCGGCATTCTCGGCCTCATCGAGTCCGTCGGTATAGAGGAATAGTGTGGTGTCAGGAGCAAGAACGGTCTCCTGTGCCACAAACTCCCAATCGGGCATAGCTGCTATAGGCAGATTTTTCTCTACTGGCAAGACTGTTATCATGTTTTCACTTAATATATGCGATTGGGTTCCGATTCGTTCTCGGCCAACAGACGGAAAGCACTACGGGCCATAGCCATGACCAAAGCAGCAGGTACACCCTTACCGCTGACATCGTCTGGTTTGAACAACATGGTGCAGCCGTGGACATATTTGTTATTACTGATGATTCGACCAACGTGTTCAAACATCTTGTCCGGATAATCAATATCGCGCTCTATGTCATGCACATTGTTTTTTGCTGCCGTATAGACGTCAGACAGGTGGCGGCGCAATTCCTCGTGAGAATTGAGCAGCATATTCCGGTAACGCTCTTTGGCCTCATCCAGCATATACTCCCTGACGGTGACATACACCACTCCGGCAATGACAGCCATCATTACCATAACCACCCCCATGATGCGATAGGTGAGCCGTGCAGACAAGGAGTTCTTCATACCGTTAGTGATAATATTGGTGCAAAGATACGAATAAGTGAGCAAAAATGCAAATTTATATGCAAAAAAAGACTCCCACAATAGAGAGTCTTTTGAAATGTATCATTAACCACAATTATTTCGATTCTTCGCGCTCAATCCATCCGAGGTTGTCACCTCTACGAACCTTAGCACCCTGCTTGGCAGCGACCTCGACGAGCTTACCACCAAGGGCAGCGGGAATGGGAACAATCTCACCCCAAGGAGCCTGGATATAGCAGAAGGTGTCACCTTCCTTGTACTTCTGGCCAACAAATGGTTCGAGACAAGGCTCACAGGCACCCTCGCCCGAGAATTCGTAATAGACCTGTCCGGCAATAGGAGCTGTCAGGGCATCAGCCTTAGCATGCTTGAAGGCTGCAATCTCGGCAGGACTCAGCTTAGAACCGAGCTTAGCATCCTTTGCTTTCTGAATGTCGGCCAGCAGCTGTTTCTTAGCCTGACCGCTCTTAAACGGACGGTACTGCTCTGGGTGCATAGCCAACTCGAACAGCTCTTCGTTGTCCTGTCCGTAGTCCCAGCCATTCTCATCCATCTCCTTCTTAAAGCCTTCGAGGGCATTGGGGATAAGGGTGTGCGGGTCAGCGGTAGTAAACTCACGCTTCTGCTTCTTGGCTAGTTCGATAAACTCGGGATCGATGGTGCCAGGCACCTTGCCGCTCTTACCGAGAATCATACCCCAGATGGCATCGTCCATCATGACGTAGCGACCCTTGCCCTGCTCGATAGTCAAAAGATTCATCAGGGCGATGTTCTTAGTGTACTGCGAGAACGGGGTTACCAGTGGGGGATAACCCACCTTTGGCCATACATACTCTACCTCGTTGAACAATTTGACCAGCATGTCGTCCATAGAGAGTGTGGGCTCGCCCTTCTTCTCGCGCAGCTTGTTGATCATGCTCTGGATAGGACCGAGGTCAGCCATCATCGAACCCATCATGCCACCAGGCAGACCACTGCCAAGCAACAGGCTCGACATGTGCTTGTTGGCAGGATTAATGAAGCAGCCCAGCCAGTCATCAATGAATTCCTGTGTCAGGCTACGGGCCTGCATATAAGCGTTCATATTGATATCAGCCACCTCGAAGCCCTCGTTCTTCAGCATCGACTGTACAGAGATGATATCGGGATGCACCTTACCCCACGACAGCGGTTCGATAGCGGTATCAATGATGTCGGCACCGTTGTTACAAACCTCAAGAATAGAGGCCATCGACAAGCCAGGACCAGAATGTCCGTGATACTGGATGATGATGTCGGGGTGCTTGGTCTTGATAGCCTTCGTCAGCGCACCCAGCAGAGCAGGCTGTCCAATACCGGCCATATCCTTCAAACAGATTTCTTCGGCACCAGCAGCAATCACCTCGTCGGCAATGGCACTATAGTACTCAACGGTATGCACGGGGCTGGTGGTGATACACAAGGTAGCCTGCGGAATCATACCAGCGGCCTTGGCCCACTTGATAGAGGGGATGATATTACGAGTGTCGTTCAGACCGCAGAAGATACGGGGAATATCCACACCCTGGGCCTTCTTCACTTTATACATCAGTTCGCGAACATCGTCGGGAACGGGGTACATACGCAGGGCGTTCAAACCACGATCCAACATGTGGGTCTGGATGCCCACCTCGTTGAAAGGCTTACAGAAAGCACGCACGGCCAGGTTGGGGTTCTCGCCAGCCATGAGGTTCACCTGTTCGAAAGCACCACCGTTAGTCTCCACACGGGCAAAGCAACCCATATCGATAATCGCGGGAGCTATACGTTCCAACTGGTCCTTACGAGGCTGAAACTTACCTGACGACTGCCACATATCGCGGTAGACGAGACTAAATTTGATTTTCTTTTTCATAATACGATAATAAGAGTTTAGTGAATTTGTTTGTGCAAAGGTACAAAATAATTCATAATTAATAATTCATAATTCATAATTATTTTCTATCTTTGCACAAAAATTTGCGAAAACGATGAAAAAAGCACTCTTATTTCTGGCCATTGCCGCCTTTATGACGGCTTGTGGCAGCAAGCAACCGAAGGAGGATAAAGTGCCCAACGATGCCATCAGTATGTACAAAAGCATACCAGGCGATTCGGCACTATACGGACTGGCCTGCGACGGTTGTACGGACTCTATCCTCGTGTTCCTCCCCTACTCTGGCGGCGATCCTGACACATTCGACATCATTAACTGCCGTCAGCAGCGTCGTCTGTTAGGACGTCCACATATCGGCGACGCACTGGCCGTATTGGTCAATCCAGAAAACCGCCACGAAGCATGCTGTGTCATCAATATCGGTTCACTGGTGGGACAATGGTGCTATATCGCTGAGCCCACACTGCGAACCATCGATGGCAGAACACCACCCATACCAGACAGCATCCGCAAAAAGATTATGATTCCTATAGAATATAGTTTGAAGCTAAAAGCTGACTACACGGCTTCGATGAGAGGCAATAGGAGCAATATGAACAAGAACGGCAACACACAGTCGCTGGCCGTCTATCCCGAATTCCATCGCTATACGGATTGGTATCCTTTTAATGGCCGTCTGATTCTGCATGCCGACACGATTGCAGGATTCACACAGGAAGGCGACAAACCCGTGACGGATACGGCAGAGATTGTATTGCTGATGCGCGACTCACTGATTCTGCGCATTGGCGACAAGGAGCAATCGTACTATCGGAAGAAAGAAACGAACAAGCTATAGTCTATAGCGAATAACAAACATAAAGGCGACCACCCATCTCGAGCGGTCGCCTTTCTTCTTGACTTGTTTTATTAATAGAACTTAAAGTAGTTTTTTGCGTTGTTATAAGAGATGTCCTCAACCATCTTACCCAACAGTTCACGGTCGTCGGGCAGCAGGCCCTTCTCTACGTCGTTACCCAACAGGTTACAGAGGATACGACGGAAGTATTCGTGACGGGGATAAGAGAGGAATGAACGGCTGTCAGTAAGCATACCCACAAAGCGGCTCAGCAATCCAAGCACTGAGAGGGCATTCATCTGACGGATCATACCGTCCATCTGGTCGTTGAACCACCAGCCTGAACCAAACTGGATCTTACCAGGCTCACCACCTTGGAAGTTGCCAAGCATCGTAGCGATAACTTCATTGGCACAGGGGTTCAGCGTATATAATATAGTACGCGTGAGCTTGCCTTCCATATTGAGCTTGTTCAGGAACTTCGACATAGCCTTGGCGGTATTGAACTCACCGATGCTATCAAAACCAGTGTCAGGACCAAGCTGGTTGAACATGGCGGTATTGTTGTCGCGGATGGCACCATAGTGGAACTGTTGTGTCCAACCTGCATCGGCATCCATCTCGGCCATTACAGTCAGGAAACAGTTCTTATACTGACGGACCTCGTACTGAGACAACTGCTGTCCACGCATAGCCTTCTCGAAAATAGTCTCAATCTGCGAGTCGGTATATTCCTCGTCGTAGAACTCCTCAATACCATGATCAGAGAGCTTAGAGCCCTGAGCCTCGAAGAACTCATGACGTTTCTTCAGAGCGTCAACCATATCAGTAAATTTGGTGATGGTCACGCCGCTGACATTCTCCAACTGGTTAACATAAGCGCTGAACTCAGGCTTCTCAATATTCATAGCCTTGTCAGGACGCCATGCAGGAATCATGATGGGATCATCGTCAGCCTTATGCTTGGCATACTCGATGTGGTCATGCAGGTCATCAACGGGGTCGTCGGTGGTGCAGACGAACTCAACCTTATCGTGCTTCATCAGGCCACGGGCTGAGAACTCGG
>JAFVHO010000160.1 GCA_017474485.1 Prevotella sp. | reverse complement strand
TCACTCATCGACCCTCAGAATATCGAGAAGATTGAGATAGTGAAAGGAGCTTCGAGCGCACTTTATGGTTCTGATGCTATTGCGGGTGTAGTAAATGTCATTACCAAGAAGCACGACGAGGGCCTACTCCTTGAAAATACCACCAGAGTGGGCAGCTATGGCGATGTCAGACAGCACAATGGATTGGCTTTGCGATGGGGAAAGCTTTCGTCATATACCAATTTCCATTTACAGCATACTGATGGTTGGCAGAATACGGCAACGGAATACACATCACATTTCGAACCGGCTATTACTGATTCACGTAGCATGACCGTTAACCGTAAGACAAACTGGAAGATAGCCGAGCGACTGACTTACCTGTTACGCCCCAACATTGAACTTTACATGGAGGGCAGTTATCATCAACGTGCCATCTATCGTCCTAAAGGTAAATATCCCAAATACGATGTTACCTACTATGATATGCAGTACAAGAATGCCTCGGCTGCCATTGGTGGGAAATGGACTGGCAAGAAGAGTCTGCTTACACTGGACGTCGACTGGAACAAACATGCATACTTCCACGAGTTTACATCGATTGTAACCACTGAAGGAATTGACGACAACGGCCAGCTGGTGCTTGACTTCCCCTACTTCCCAGGTCAGCGACAGCTACAGAGCGACCAGCAACGTGTAACGGCTCATGCCAAAGGAGTCTTTGAACTGCCATACAGCAACAGACTCAGTGCTGGAATGGAGTACCGATACGACTGGCTAAAAGCTCCTACCAGTATTGAAGGTATGGAAGCCAACGACAACACGGAAGCAATCTACATGCAGGACGAATGGCAAGCTGCCCTTAACAAGCAAGCAAAAATACAGTTGACAGGTGGTTTGCGACTTGTGCGCAACCAACAGTTTGGCTGGCACGTATCTCCCAAATTGTCAACAATGCTCAGTCTTGGAGACCTGCGAATAAGAGCCAACTGGAGCCAGGGATTCAAGACACCAACGCTGAAGGAACAGCGCTACCGCTATATACGCGAAATGAACCAGATTATCTTGTTCTTGGGAAATATGGATCTGAAACCACAAAAGAGCAACTATTTCTCATTAGGTGCTGAATATACTGCAGGGCCACTGACCATCACTGCAACAAGCTATTATAATAATGTAAAGGACATGATTACCTTGGTCACTATCCCACATTCACAGGCACCGACTGAGTATCGCCAGCAATATGGCGAGACACTTAATAAGGTACGCCAGTATAAGAATATGGAAAGTGCCAAAACCTATGGTGTTGACATGACTGCACGGTGTGTGATTGACCAGTGGTCGTTTGGTTTGGGCTATAGCTACCTTGACACTCAAGCAGAGGTCTATAACGAAACCACCCATCAACTTGACGATGTCGTCATTGACGGTATGGCACATCATCGTGGCAATGCATATGCCACTTGGAATCATCGCTTCGGCAAGACCTACGCCTTAGGAATAGGCCTCTACGGCAACATGTCGTCAAAACGCTATTACCAGATTAATGGCGATGGAAAAGGATTTCAGATATGGCGATTGTCAACGACTCATGATATAGGCAACAGCCGTTGGTTGACGTGGCGATTAGAGGCTGGCGTGGACAACATCTTCAATTATGTGGACCGCACCGACCACGGACTGCATTTGGGAACTACCACGCCAGGCACAACAGTTTATGCGACGTTGACCGTCAGATTCAGACACGGAAAGAATCTTAAAAACAATTATAAGTCTAATTTTAATTCTAACAACGATGAAGAAAACTATTAGTTTTTTAATGATTGCCGCAATGGCAATGATTGTGAGTGTAAGTTTTACCGCTTGTAGCAGTGACAGTGACACGTCTGGTAATGTTGAAGCCTATCAGGAGATTGTTGACAACCAGGTAAAAGCCCAAAAGGCTTCTTCTAAAAAAACGAAAGCACTGCTTTTGGTTGCTTTCGGTTCAACATGGCCCGAGCCTTTCACAGATTTCGACAACACCATCGAAGCCTACAAGAGTGCTTTCCCCGACCACGATGTCTATTTCTCGTTCTCGTCAGCAATCTGCCGCAACCGTGCTGCTGCCGGTGAGCATGTGGAAGACTTGAACGCACCTAAGCGCAACTACTATGCGCCTGACATCTGGCTCGAGTCTTTGGGACGTGTGGAGTATGCAGAAATTACCGTACAGTCACTGCAGGTTATTCCTGGTGAGGAGTACGCCAGCGTTGTAGCCTGTCTGAAAGGTTTTGCCAACAACACCAAGAACGACCTGCGCAATGAGTATCTGAAGAATGTGAAACTGCACATGGGTACGCCACTGATGGCTGATCCTGATGAAGACGTAGAGAACCTTGCTACAGAACTTCATAAGATTTACAGCCAGTATGCCAATCAGGGTGCAATGCTTTTCATGGGTCATGGTAACCCCGACGACTTAGACATCTTCAGCGCCAACATCCGCTACACACAATTAGAGATTGCTCTTCAGAAGAAGAACAAGAACTACTATGTTGGTACAGTTGACATGATGGACAACTTCAAGACTGACGTTTTGGAGCGTATGCGTGAAGCAGGTTACAATAGCGGCAAGGTGTTCTGTGCACCTCTGATGTCGATTGCTGGCGACCATGCCAACAACGATATGGCTGGCGACGATGACGACTGGAAATTCAACGAAGAAACTGGCGAATATGAGGATACCAGTTGGAAGGTATTCTTCAGCGAAACAGAAAAGGTAAAGAATGGCTATGACTGTTCTGACGAGACCATGATTGTCAAGGGTCTGCTGTCATATCCTGCCATTCGTCAGTTGTGGATTAACCACACACACACAGCTCTGAACAGCGAACCACTGGAGTGGTATCACTCAAACGATGGAACAGAATAAATCTCTCTCAATGTACAAGAAACTATATGTACTAATGGTGGCACTCCTCACGGGGAGTGCCGCTTTCTCGCAAATCCATAAGACGATGGTGAGTACCAATCGTCTGGAACGCAGCGACTCGTCAATGACCAGTCGCACTTATAATCTGAACCCCGTTGTAGTGACTGGATCAGGTCACCACCAGCGTCTGAAAAGCACAGCCACACCCGTCCGTGTTCTCAGCAGTCAGGAAATCAAGGAACAAGGCATCACAACATTCGACGGTGCGTTGACCCGCATGATGCCACAGGCCTCGATGGCTCCCAACTCCATGGGTACTTTCCTCCGTCTGAACGGACTGGGCAACAAGTACATCCTTATTCTGATTAACGGTCAGAAACTATCTGGCGACATTTCAAACAATGTTGACCTGAACCGTATCAATATGGCACGTGTCAAGCGAATCGAGGTGCTCGACGGTGCAGCATCATCGCTCTACGGCAGCGATGCCATAGCTGGTGTCATCAATATCATTACCGACCAGCCTACACAAGATGTCGTTAGCGTCACATCAGATACCCGTGTCTCTGGACACGGCGTACTAACAGAGGCCGTTAGCTTGGATATCTACAAAAATGGCTTCGGTTCCTACACATCGTTTACTCATGACCGTGCCGACAGCTATCAGACGAATGACCTTGAATACGTGAAGGGCTCTGATACTGAAACTCAACAAACAATTGCCCCCTTCTTCACGGGCTATCGCACTAACATCATCGGACAGAAATTCACCTATGCCCCCAATCAACACTTAGCGCTGAATGCGGGCTTAGATTATTCATATAAGATAACTGACCGTCCCAACACTCGACCTGACATCACAGGCGGAAACGACTATGAGATGCACTACAAAGGCCTAAGATGGAATGTAGGAGGCATCTATAAGTTTACATCCAAGAATTCGCTTCAGGCCGATTTTGTTGTCGACCGTTTCCGTTATGGCAAAGAGTACGACGTAGAAACAAAGGATTACGCCATTGGCGACTATGTGCAGTCCAAAAAACAACGCATGATGGAAGGACAAATGAAAGCCATTTTTGGACTAACCGCTAATTCTACCACCATCTTCGGTGCCGACTGGCGCAAAGATTATCTTGATGCCTCGTCAGGCAATATCGACCAGCATGTATATTCGTTAGCAGCCTACGCCCAGCACGAAGCAAAGGTTCGTGTAGGTCGTGGTTCAGCTACTGCCACCCTCGGTCTGCGCTACAACTACCACCAAACATTCGGCACTCACCTGACTCCCAAAGTCTCGCTGATGTACAGCCTTGGACCTCTAAACCTACGTGCCACCTACTCTTCAGGTTTCCGTGCACCAGGTCTCGACGAACTCTACTACCACTATTTCTCAGTAAATCGTGGTAAGGCACAAATCAGCTTTGGTAATCAGGACCTGAAGCCTGAGAAGAGTAATTATTTCGCGCTGAATGCCGAATACCGTACACAGACGATAGCTGTCAGCGTGACGGGTTATCTGAATCGCATCAACGACATGGTGGTCAAACAGAATGTTGACATTGATGATGCCAGCAGAAAGATGTTAATGGCGGAATTCCCAGAGATGACACAAGACCAGGCAGATAAGATGGTGACTTATGCACTCTATCAGAACAGCGACAAGGGTGACGTCAAGGGTATGCAGGTTAACATCTCGGCAAACATATTCAAAGGCTTCAATCTCTCAGCTCATTACGTGTATACTTATGCCAGAACCTGCAGCGACGACACATGGACTTTGCTGGAACGCAGCATTCGTCACGCAGCCACCTTCACAGCCAATTACCATCATAGTTGGCGAAATTACAGACTAAATGTGAACTTGAATGGTCGACTTCAATCCAAAACATATTATACAGGCTCATATGAAGATGCCCCAGGCTTTGGCATCTGGAACCTAAATACAACCCATAGTTTTACCATCATTAAAGGACTGTTATTCCAGCCAAGCATCGGTATCGAAAACATCTTTAACAAGGTAGACCGCCGAATAGACTCTGCAAATCGTAAATATGCCTTATACTCTCCAGGCCGTATGTTGACTGTTGGTGGAGTCATTAAACTCGGACAAAAATAGTTTCCTCTTCTATTTCCATCACTCTACACATCTCCTCCCTTATAATAAAAACAAGAAAAGAGAGTGTGTCAAATTGACACACCCTCGTTCTTGATTAGTACGTGAACTCAACCCTTTATCATATTTATCTTGCGACGATTGCCTGATGGCCTGACGGCAAAGTGGAGCCAGTAGGTGCCTTTGGGCGAACGCTCTAACAGGAGTTCGTCGAAGTCCTCGTTGTTCAGGTCGCTGATGTCGAGCAGGATGACTGCATATCGTAACAGTTGTTCCATCCCCAATACATGGATATCCACAGCGCAACCTGTTAGGTGGTTCGAGTTCGGTGCACCACCCACCGCCTTGTTCACTGATGGCGAACGAAAGCCCGAGTTGATGACAATGGGGTCATCACCATCCCCATACAGGTTGTTCCATCGCCTTCTCAGTTCTTCCAGCCATTGGCACAGTCGTTTCAAGTTTTCAACTTGTGCCTCATTCGGAACGTTATTTATTCCCGTATTCGTTTTGCAGAGCTCCCCCAGCGTAAAATGCTGGGAGAGTTTTGCTTGCTTATTAATTGTTACTTCTGTCATAGTTCTTATAAGTTTAATGTAATAACCCTGATGCCGCAGTGCCGCAGTGCCGCGGCCTCAGGGGTTAATGGTTACAACATGATGGTGCCCGTTTTGTGGAACAAAGCCTTTTGGCCACCTTTGTCCTCACTCACCTTTTCTATCAGATGGTCGCGATATAGGCGCGTTACCTTCTTGCGAGCGGAGGCTGAGCTACCCAGATTGAAGCAGCGAGCCACATCCTCGATAGTGAACTCATCAGGCAGACGGTCAAAACACTCAAGGGTCTTCTGCTTGCGCTGCACGTTGACTGAGGCATCCTTCAGCTTATTGTCGAAGTAGTTCTCAGCCATGGCGCCAAAGTAATGCCGCTGACAAGCATACTGAATGTTTACGATCAACTCGGCGAGTTTCCAATCCACATCATCCGTCTCAAACTCGCCACACCAGTACTGGCCGTCCTGCTTCATCTGGTCCCAATGGCGCATCACGATAAATGGCGCAGCGAAGTTCAAGCTATGATAGGCGCAACGCTTCAACAACATCTCATCAGCTTTCGAGTCGTTCTCAGCTGCGTCGGCCATCCTTCGTGCCGTCCAGTCGTAGAGTTCATCTACAATCTTCTGCACACTCAACTCACCCTTCATTTTGTCGAGCTTTTCAGCCCACTTCTTCAGACGATTGTCGCTGTCGTAGTCAACGGTCGTTTCGCGACTCATCATCTCAAAGTTGGTAGCTGGCAGAGGAATGCAAGTCAAGCGGGTTGCAAGTCCAGATCCAAAGTTCTGCTCATTCACCATCTTCTTCAGAGCTATCGGCGTACCTGTGTAGATGTAATTCCAGATGACGTAGAACTCCTGGAACACGCTGTCCACATTCGAATAAGCCTGTCCGTCTTCCTCATTATGGAAGGCCTTCAACTGTAATGCCTGCTGATCGATGTACGCACCACCTTTTTGCAGCGACAGCGTGTTGTCAAGCTCCGTGTTGAACGTCAGCATGTGCAACTGCATCGGCTCGCCGTTCACCTCTTCTACAGCGTTCACCATGTCTTGAATGAACTGGGCATTCGAGGTTCGAGCTGGGTGTATTCGAACAACCACCTTCGGCTTCTTGGGTTTCTCCTTATTCGCACCCTTCGTGCGCATCTGCTCACGATAGGCATTAATCGCTTCCTTACCTATTTTGTCGGCAGCCACGATGGGTGAAGCCAACAGCTTGAACAAACGCGTAGCAAAGCTCTTACCGCTTGCAGGGTCGCCAATTATCAGCGTCGAGTTATTCAGCCTGCGCAGTTCCTCAGGACGATGATAAAAGCGATAGGTACAGCGCGTCATGAGTGTCATCATCAAGCCACCAGCTACGAACAGTGCTGCAGGATATTGGTTCTTCTTTAGCCCCTTCGTGATATCCTTTATCAGCGGGTATTCCTTAGCCAGTGCTTCAATCTCAGCACCCCATTCCCAGAGCCAACGACTCATGTCGTCATCCTTCAGCGTCACCGTCTGCGTTTGCGCTTTCGTGATTTCCTGATACGTCTTACCACATGACTCCTGAATCGCGGCGAGCATCGCCTTTGAGGGCAGAGAAGAAGCATACTTCTTTTCCTTCTGAGCAATACAACTGGCTGCACTCTCCACTGTCTGTGCCACGTTTTCATCTCGCTCGTCGATGATCTCCTTGACCCACGGCTGTGCCTCCACAATGCGCTGCACTTGGGCTTTGTCGGGTGCAGTTTAATTCTTCCGTGGATGCCCACCCTGTGACAACTGCCGAATATAGTACATAAACGATACATATTTTATAAAAAAGCAGTACCTTTGCCCCCATGGAAGCAAATAGTGAACTGCAACGATACACCATGCTG
>JAFVHO010000023.1 GCA_017474485.1 Prevotella sp. | reverse complement strand
CAATGGCACCCTCTTTAAAGTAGTCGCCGAACGACCAGTTGCCGAGCATATCGAACATGGTGTGGTGGTAGGTGTCGTGACCTACCTCTTCCAAATCGTTATGTTTACCGCTGACACGCAGACACTTCTGGGTATCCGCACGACGGCGTGGTTCTGGGTCGCGTGTACCCAGAATAATATCTTTCCACTGGTTCATGCCCGCGTTGGTGAACATCAGCGTGGGGTCGTCCTTGATTACCATTGGTGCAGAGGGCACAATGGCGTGTTGCTTCGACTCGAAAAACTTCTTGAATGAGTCGCGAATCTCGTTGGCTGTCATCATTTTATATAGTCTTTTTTGAAAATTTGGGTGCAAAGGTAGTGCAAATCGAACGAAAAACCAAATTTATTTGGGTTTTTCTGAGATGCAGCCTACCTTGACCATCGGTCAAAGGTACGAAGAATAAATGAGAAATTTGCTAAAGCATGCTAAATTATTCGTAATTCGTCATTCGAAATTCGGAATTATTTGTTATCTTTGCACATCGAAAAAGGACAGTAATATGGTAATAAATCTGATAATAATAGCAATAGCTTTGGTTGTCATAGGCACTTTAGTTTATATGATTGTGAGGCTGACAGCCCAGCGTGATGTGGAACGAACGAAGGCGGAGAACTACGCTCGCCAATTGGAAGTCCAGAAGACCATGTATGAGGAGCAGGCACAAAGCCAGAAGTCGATTTATGAACAGCAGATGAAGTCACAGTTGGAACTGATGAAAGAGCAGATGCAGACGACATCTGAGAAGGTGCTGAAACAGCGTCAAGAAGAGCTGGGTATTCAGAACAAGGAACAGGTGTCGAAAATTATCGACCCCCTGCAACGGAGTCTGAAAGACATGCAGGAAGCTCTCGCCAAGACCAAGGAACAGCAGACGGAGGCGTTGACACGACTTGACGAGACCATCAAGATTAATATGCAGAAGAGTCAGGCTATTGGTGAGACGGCAGACCGCCTGACACGTGCCTTGACAGGTGAAGTGAAGGTGCAGGGCAATTTCGGTGAGTTGAAGCTGAAACAATTGCTGGAGGACTTGGAGTTGAAGGAAGGCGAACAGTTCGATACACAGGAGACGTTGCGCGACAAGGGAGGCAAGGGCCTGAAGGGTGATGACGGCAAGGGATTGATTCCTGACTTCATCCTGCACTTTCCCAACAATCGGCATGTGGTGGTCGACTCGAAAATGTCGCTCACCGACTACGAGCGTTATATGAATGCTGAGGACGGAACGCCAGAGAAGAGCGGCTACCTGAAGGCGCATATCGATAGTGTCAGGGCTCAGGTGAAACGACTGGCTCGTAAGGAGTACACCCGCTATCTGCCAGAGGGTTACAACCGTCTGAATTTCGCCATCATGTACGTCCCCATCGATGGAGCGTTGAATCTCGCCTTACTCAACGATGCAACACTCTGGCGCGAGGCCTACGACGAAGGTGTCATGATACTAGGCCCACAGACGATGTACATGAATTTGCGTGTGTTGGAAATGATGTGGACGCAGGTGCGCCAGTTGGAGAATCAGCAGGCTATGATGGATGCTGCCAATACGGTCATCGAGCGCGTGCAGGACTTTGGCACACGTTTCCAAGATGTGGAGTCGAGCATGAACGACACCATCAAGAAGATGAACCGACTTAAAATTACGACTGCCGATAGTGGACAGAGCATCATCACAGCAGCTAAGAACCTACTGAAGGCTGGTGCTCGCGAGAATAAGAAAAAGAAGTCACTTTCCGAGATGGATGATTCGCTATTCCTGGAAAATGAAGAAAATGAGACCGAACCATGATATATGGATTCGGTCTCAAATCGTTTATGAATCGTTGCGGACTTATTTCAATATCTTTTTGACTTGCTTCAACAGGGCCTTGGAAGGTTCTGCAGCAGACTTGCAGGGTTGCAAGTACCAGCGAACCGTCCAATTCAGTTCTTCCTTAGGCTGAAGTGTTGTATAGGCACCCTGGCTCTCCAGTTCGATATGGGCTTTGCCTCTGTTTACATAAACCTGGATTTCAGCTTCGTCTGGTGCTGGCTGTGATGCGTTGAGGTCTTCAAACTGCTTTACCAACAACAAGCCTTTGTTGCAGTAGGCCAGCCAACCTTTACCGTCTGCATTAATCTTGCGATTCTGGTTGGTTTCGTCAGTCTGATACCAAGCAGCACCAAAAGCCTCTTTGAAGTTCATGAGTCCTGCTGGCGTGATGCCGTTCACAGGAGTGTCGAAGAAAATCAGACCGCCTTCGTTCTGCACACGGGTAATTTCCCAAGGGGCCACCTTCCTGGCCTCGTCGCCCTCATTAATAATAGTATATGTAATGACGATGGCCTGTCCTTCAGTCTTAAAAGTCTTGCGAACTCTGAATTTCAGTCTGTTAGAAACCTCGCTGGTCATTGTCAGCACGCCAGCTTTCTCTTCTACTGTATATGGCTTCTTGTCGTATTCCTGTACTGGAGGCCAGTTCCATTCTTTCTGTGGACTGGTCCAGAACGTGCTGCCAAAGGACTCAGGGAACCTCAATTGTGAGATGGCCTCCTGGTCACCATACTTAAAAGATAGGATTTTAGCACCCTTGGCGGCATCAATTACCATCGTCAGGTTGCCGTTCTTCAGTGTGTACTTTCCGTCGTTATCCGTCTGTGCGAATGTTGTTCCAGTGGCAATTGCCATCAGGATAAATGTGAGAAATCGTTTCATAAAGTTATTATTAAGTTGATAATTTGCTGCAAAGATAGTGTAAATCAAACGAAATACCAAATTTATTTTAGAAATAATTACCAATTATCAATTGTCAATTATCAATTATTTTGTAACTTTGCGCCATAAATCGTTAAAGCTATGAAACAAGTAAAGATGTATATGACTGCTATGGCAGTCGTGCTGACGATGTCGGCATGTGGTGGTAAAACGGGTAAGACTGCCAGTGACGCAGACTCGTTACAAGCAGATTCTGTGGCTGCAGAAACTGCAGAAGCCAGTGTGGATAAGCATACCGAGGCTTATCTTCTAGAGCGTGTGGACTCCATCTATTTCAATTACAAGAATCCCAAGTATGAGAAAAATGGCACGCGCATCTACAATGGTAAGTTCATCAATCGCGATAGTGCCTATTGCAGCAAGAGCTATAAAGATTTGATGGCGAAGGCTGAAGAGATTGCCGAAGAGAACGAGGAGCCGTTGTTGGACTATGACCACTAGACCAATTCACAGGACGACAACAATTTTACCTGCGAAGTGAATAAAATCAAGAATATGACTGATTCGACAGCTACCGTCGTTATCAAGGCCAAGAACGCTGGTAAACCCTACAATGTTACTCTGAACATGCGTTTCGAACGTAACGACTGGTATGTCGACGACTTCATCTCTGACGATGGAACTGGCGAGAAGACGTATTTCAAGGAATACATCGAGAGAAACACGTTCTACCAGCGCTTCTCGTTGAACGATTTGCTATATCTGACAGAGCATTATTCAGAGTCTGCAAAAGCTGAGAAGTCTGGTCTGGCATTTATCTATCATGATTCGCAATCTGGTGAAGAAATGGATTGTGATGAGTATGTCTATGGTCGTGATATGTCGAGATCAACGAAGAAGGAGTTCGGTTATGAACTCATCAGCAATACGCCTCATGCCTTCTATTTCTCAATGACTCTCGATACCTCTACCAACGGACGTCTCTATTTCTTCAATACGCTCGATGCCATGGATTTCTACGAGAGAGCCAGCAAGACCAAGCCGTTCACCTTTGAGGGTAAACAAATCGTTGTCAAAAAGGGGTCGGATGGCAAGTCTTTCCTCGTACAAGAGGTGCGTAAGGACAAGTCAACTGATACGATGTTCGCTATCCATCGTCCTGAAAGTGCTGGTGAATACTTCCTAGTTGAAGTCGAAATCTATGTGTAAGCAATATCTGTCACACGCGATTTTAGGACTCATGTTATTAACGGTTTTAGCAGCAATTATCATGATGAGTATTTTTGGTAAGCAGGAGCCTGTGGTAAGGCCGGCCACACAGGCAGGCAGGTTTTATGATGGCAACGCCCAGAGGCTGAGCCATGAGGTGGACAGTTTTCTGACGCTTCACGCCAAGGACCAGCAGTATGATCATGTGGCAGCGCTGATCGTGCCACATGCAGGTTACTATTTCTCTGGTAATGTGGCTGCTGCGGCCTATATGTCGTTGCCTAAGGACAAAGCATACAAGCGAATATTCCTGTTGGGCCCCAGTCATCATGAATGGTTGGACGGAGCTTCAGTAAATACGGAGGCAGATTATTATGAAACGCCATTGGGACGGGTAAAGGTTGATCACGAAATAGCTTTGAAATTAACCGTAGACAACACAGACTCCGTCTTTACCTATCAGCCGAAAGCCCACGATAGAGAGCATTGTCTGGAGGTTCAGTTGCCGTTTTTGCAAAGGCGGTTTGATGAAGTGCCTCCCATCGTACCTATTATCATCTCTACCAACGACTTCAGAAAGCTGAAACGGATAGCTGAGGCGCTGAAACCGTATTTTACTGACGAGAATCTTTTTATCGTGAGTAGCGACTTCTCCCATTATCCGTCATACGAGGATGCCTGCAAGGTGGACGCTAAGACGGGAAAGGCTGTGGAGAGTGGCGATGTAGCGACGTTTATTGCTACTCTTGAAAGCAATGCCAAGAGTGGTATTCGCAATCTGGCGACGAGTGCTTGTGGAGAGTTGCCCATCGCCACGTTGATGCTGATGATGAACAATCAATACGAGGTGAAACACCTGCTGTATCAGAACTCTGGCGATATCGATGACCATGACCATAGTCGTGTCGTGGGCTATCATGCCTTCGCCATTCTTCGAAATTCCGACGGTTTCTCGCTGACAGATGAGGATAAACGGATGTTGAAGAAGATCGCCTACGAGAGTATCAAGGACAGTCTTGACGGCAAAGGAATAGCGGAAGCCAATTCTTCGACTAAAGATCGAAGTGTGGCGTTGCAATTTTCACTATTCACTATTCACTCTTCACTTAAAGAGAAGTGCGGTGCCTTCGTCTCCCTCCATAAACAGGGTCGTTTGCGTGGTTGTATAGGCCACTTTGGTGAAGATGTACCCTTGTATGAGATCGTAGCAGAAATGGCACGTGCAGCTGCTTTCGAGGATCCAAGGTTTCAGCCTTTGCGTCGCGAAGAGTTAGACGATGTAGATATCGAGATTTCTGTTCTTACCCCCATGCGTCGCATTCAGAGTTTGGATGAATTCGAGCTGCACAGGCATGGCATCTATATCCGTAAAGGCTATCGTAGCGGCACGTTCCTGCCACAGGTAGCTGATGAGGTGAATTGGACGAAAGAGGAATTTGTGGGACATTGTTCGCAGGACAAGGCTGGACTCGGCTGGGACGGTTGGCGCGATGCAGAACTATATGTGTATGAAGCCATCGTATTTTAGACGATTAGACGAGAGTAGGGTAGAGTGCTTGCTCTGTCCGCACCATTGTCATATTGCCAATGGTAAAACGGGGCTTTGTCGCAGTCGCAGGAATCATGACGGTGTACTGGTCAGCGAGGTCTATGGTAAGCCCTGTTCGCTGGCTATCGATCCCATCGAGAAGAAACCGCTGTATCATTTTCATCCTGGTACGACATGTTTGTCTATCGCCTGTACAGGTTGTAATTTCCGTTGTCTGAACTGTCAGAACCATGAAATCTCGCAGGTTGCTCCGTCAGTCGTTGGCCACTACGACCTCTCGCCTGAGGCTGTCGTTCGTCTCTGCTTAGAGCACCATTGTCCTGGCATCGCCTATACCTATACCGAGCCGCTTACCTATATAGAATATGTGACGGATACAGCCCGTTTGGCACATGAAAACGGGTTGTGGAATATCCTCGTGACGGCAGGCTATGTCTGTCAGGAACCGTTAGCCGACCTGTTGCCTTATCTCGATGCTGCCAATATCGACCTGAAATCGTTCAACGATGACATCTATCAGCGCATCAGCGGTGGCCATCTCCAGCCTGTCCTCGACTCCATTCTCGCCATGCGTGATGCTGGTGTGTGGATAGAACTGACAAACCTCATCATCCCCACTGTTAACGACGATATGGATATGATTCGGCGGATGTGCCAATGGCTTGTCGCCAATGGTCTCGCCTCTGCACCCCTCCACTTCAGCCGTTTCTTCCCCCGCTATAAGATGGAAAACTTCCCATCAACACCCCTTTCCACCTTAAAAGAAGCCAAGCGCATCGCCCTCGAAGTTGGTATCCGATATGTTTACTTAGGAAATGTATAAGCGTTTTTTTACAAAAGTTCATAGACAAATCGTATGTATCGACAAATTATCATATTGATTAGTTTTTTGCTTATGTCTGTCTCGATGTTTGCAGAAGAGGGTTTGCCTATCATAGAGATAAAGGCAGACAGGACGATGATTTATCCGCAGCGAATGGAACTGACGGGGGAAGAGTCGTTGATGGATATCCTCCAGATGGCACCAGAGCTGATGATTAGCGGTTATGAGGATGTTCTCTCCAGTTATAACCTTCGCATCGACAACTGTCCGATGAATGGTGACACGAGGTTGATTCTGAGTCAGATGAAAGCCAAGGATATTGCTAAGATTCAGGTGTGTGACAATACAGGTGTTGCTAAGGGAACCATCGGAATGGGTAGAGTGCTGGATATCAATATGAAGATGCCCGAACAGTTGAAAGGTTTCGTAGAAGGACAAGGTGACTTTGGGAAGGACGTAGCAGGCATTGGAACCGTGAATGTGTTATACGGCAGTCAGCGTACTGACCTCTATGCCAATACATCGTATCGTCATCAGGGTGGAAATGAGGAGTATCTGACGCTTCACATGACGAATCGGTTCGATGACAGAAACAAACTGCTGACCTATTTCACTCAGCAATATCTTGACCAGCCTTCTGGTACGTCACGTAAGGTCATGGGCAGGGCGAGATACTTCCACACCTTCAATGACCTGGGTACGGAACTGCTCATCGTGGGCGGCTATCAGTATAACAGTGATCAGGTGTTCTCCAACAAACTGCCATTATATATTGTTGAGCTGAATACGCCTTTGCTGACCAAGCGTCTGTCCATGATGCTGGGTGTTGAGGGCGATTTCCTCATGACTAAGCAGAAGGATACGGACAGGAGTTGGGATGTCTTCAATAATGATGTCTATTTGCAGTTCACTTATTCCCTACCTAAGTGGAAGTTGACGGCTGGTAATCGTGTGATGTTCTATCACTATAACCTGATGGAAGGCGGAATCAGTCAGAAGCATTCTGACACCCGCAACAACACGAATGCCTGCGTCATCTATATGCCTGACAACCGCAATCAAATCCAGTTGGGCTATTATTGCAAATACTATAATCCTTCCTACTTAGTTCTCTTTACGAATGCGAATACGCTTATTGATGAGGAATGGGCGAGGGCCAAGGGACTACTGCAGGAATGGAATATCAATCAAGTGAAGCTGGCTTATGCCTATAGTAAGCAGAAGTTGACCATACAGACGGAGGCAAGCTATTATAACGTTGAAGATGGCGAGAATTTTACTGAGCTGAGTGCATCGGCTTATTGGAAAACGAATGGGTTGAGTCTGACAGGTGGCTTCAATCTGTATACGGCTAAGAGTGGAACCTATGCTTCTTTCCGATTTGCTCCGACTGCTTATCTTCCTCATGATTGGCAGATAGGAATGCAGGTAGTTTGTTATACTAAGAAGCAACCAATACGTGAGGTGTTTGGTACGCCTGTCTACGGATGCCTGTCTGTGAACAAGCAATTTGGCAGGAAATGGAATTTGGGTGTTGATTGGCATGATATGTTTGATGCATTCTGTAGTCAGGCGGAAGTAAACAGGCATGCTGCCAATATAAAGTTACAATATAGATTTTAATTTTTTAATTTTGTAATTTTTGAATTTTCATGGCAAGTATTGAACTGGATATGATACAAACTGCCGGCATTGGTGCCTTAGCCCTTCTCGTCGGTATGGTTTTAACGCGAAAGGTTGCTTTCCTACAGAAATTCTGTGTGCCTTCGCCTGTAAGCGGTGGTATCATCTTTTCATTGATAACCCTGATGCTATATGGTTGGTGCAACATTGAAGTGTCGTTCGATGGTACGTTGAAAGATGTCTTCATGCTGGCATTCTTTACCAGCGTTGGCTTTCAAAGCGACCTTAAAGTCCTCAAGCAAGGTGGTAAGCTCTTGGTAATCATGCTTTCCCTGTTGGTCGCTGTTATCGCTCTGCAGAATCTAATGCCAATGGGAATAACCAAGCTTATGGGTGTCGACCCTTTGATTGGTATGGCTGCAGGCAGTATATCAATGACTGGCGGACACGGTACGGCAGGCGGATTTGCGAGTGTGCTTGAAGGAATGGGACTGCATGGTGCAGGAACAATCGGTATGGCCGCTGCTACCTTTGGCCTGATTGCTGGTTCCATGATGGGCGGTCCATTGGCAGAGCGGATAATCCGCAAGAAACTAACGCACGAACAGATGCAGGCACCAGACGAAGATATTGACCCTGCAATGGCTGGTATCGAGAGTGACGAGGCTTCACCAACAGGTCGTGCCAAGCGTGTCAGTTCGAATGAGCAGGAATTCCAGCAATATGCCAAAGCCACCTATTGCATTGTCCTGGTCATGGGCGCTGGTACCATCATGAGTTGGCTGTTGGCAAAGACGGGCGTTACGTTTCCCACCTATTTTGGAGCCTTAATCTTAGCCGCCATCGTTCGTAACACCATAGGATTCATCAGTTACAAAGAAGACGGTAAACGGGTGAAAGCGGACAAGTTACTGGATATGGATCGCATCATCAGCGTAGGTAACATCTGTCTGTCTATGTTCCTCGGAATGGCCATGATATCCCTTAAACTATGGGAACTGCAGAGTCTGGCCCTTCCGTTGATTGTCATCCTGGTAGCCCAGGTAGCGATGATGGACTTCTTTGTCTACTTCGTAGCCTTCCCCCTGTTAGGACGTGATTACGATGCTGCCGTCCTCTGTGCAGGCATGTGTGGCTTTGGTCTTGGTGCAACCCCCAATGCGATGGCCAACATGAGCGCTGTCTGCTATAAATACCGCTATACCGTCAAGCCCTTCCTCATCGTCCCCATCATCGGTGCCATGTTTGCCGATCTGATTAATACAGGAATCATCACCCTCTTCCTGAATATTCTGTAAGATCAAAAAATGCCCCAAGGCCTATATCTCTACCCCAAGCAAACTCGGTTTGGTAATGACGCTGAATGAATTGGGTTTATCTACTCGGATTCCTACCAACGCGTTGTTCATCACCGTACTCATAATGAAATATCTTTCTTTATCAGATATAGAATCCGTCTTCTTGCATTCTTGTAATTTGAAGTTTCTTTTAGAATCTTCATTGCCTGACGATATACCTTACGGGGTATTGGCACGAATTCGTAAGACATCCCATTATTATCTACTGCCATTGGGAATGTGGCAGGATATACTTGATCTGTTTCTAAGATATGCCATCGCACTTTGTATATTCCACGATATCCCTCTCTGTTCTCAATAATATCACGAACTTCAAGTAAGATTGGCGCTAATTTGCGATCCTTCCTCCATTGGAAGAAAGTGTCATGTTTCTTTATCTCCATAGTTACTATATGTTGTCTTCAACAATGTACTCATCTACGATGTAAGTGCAACTATAAGGTCTCTTCTCATAGCTGTCTATAGGTCGTTTGACCTTGTGGAACGATAATTTTGTTTCAGAGTAATTGTCTGGTGTCCACGAGTCAAAGTATTCTATTATCTTTTCTTCCCCCTTATAACTGGTTTTACAACGTTTGTGTGATTTCGTATCGAAATACGATGCGAGGTCTGTCCATCCAAGATAATCATAGAAGCTCAATGAGAACACATCCATATGATACATATTCTTATCAGTTGCCTTTTCTGAATAGAAAGTTATTGTTCCGTCTGATTGTTTGACGACTTCAATCTCTTTATATTCTTTTAGCT
>JAFVHO010000159.1 GCA_017474485.1 Prevotella sp. | reverse complement strand
GTTCGACCCAGAGGGTGTCGCTGAAATCAGCCGTAAGTTCTTTGGTACCTTATATAATACATACTCGCTCTTTGCGATGTATGCCAACGTGGATGGCTTTGACCCGCAGACGCCACAGATTCCTGTCAGCGAGCGTCCTGAGTTTGACCGTTGGATTCTCTCTTGTCTGAACTCGCTGGTTCAGGGTGTTCAGCAGGAGATGGACGGCTATGATCCCACACGTGCAGGCCGACTCATCGATGCATTTGTCGATGAAGACCTGTCTAACTGGTATGTTCGTCTGAACAAGAAACGCTTCTGGGGCAAGGAGATGGACAACGACAAGTTGGCCGCCTATCAGACCCTGTATGAGTGTCTGATGACCGTTGCCAAGTTGTTGGCGCCGTTCGCTCCGTTCTTTGCAGACCAGCTGTATAAGGACCTCGGTGGCGCTTTGGATAGCGTACATCTGGACAAATTCCCCGAATTCAACGCCGCTCTCGTCAACAAAGACCTCGAAGAGCGTATGGATATTGCTCAGCGCATCACCACCATCGTACTGTCATTGCGTAAGAAGGAAGGCATTGCCGTGAAGCAGCCTCTGCAGACGCTGATGATTCCTCCCGTTGACCAGGCTCAGCGTGAAGCCATCGACACGGTGAAGGACATCTTCCTCCAGGAGGTGAATGTGAAGGAGGTGAAGTTCGTGGAGGGTGCCGGTATCCTGGTGAAGAAGGTGAAGTGTAACTTCCGCACCATGGGTAAAAAGTTCGGCAAGGACATGAAGGCCGTAGCTGCTGCTGTTGCTGAGATGACGCAGGAGCAGATTGCTGAACTGGAGACCAACGGCAAGCTGCAGCTGGGTAGCTATGAAATCTTGTCTGAGGACGTTGAAATCATCAGCGAGGACATTCCTGGCTGGCTCGTTGGCAACGATGGCAACCTGACTGTAGCTCTCGATATTACTCTGACCGACGAGCTGCGTGCCGAGGGTATGGCCCGTACATTGGTGAACCGCATCCAGAACATGCGTAAGAAGAGCGGACTGGAAATCACAGACCACATCCGCGTGAGCATCGAACCCAACGAGGCATCAACCAAGGCTGTCGAGGCCTTTGGCGACTATATTGCCCGTCAGGTGCTGGCCGACGACTTGAAGTTGGAGGCTAACGATGGTCAGACGGTAGAATTTGATGACTTTAATCTGAATATAAAAATAACGAAAATCTAAGGTAATATGGCAGAGAAAACACGTTACACGGATGAAGAACTCGAGGAGTTCCGCGTGATTATTGAAGAGAAATTAGTATTAGCCAAGCGCGACTATGATCAGATGATGAGCGTTCTGATGAATCAGGATTCGAACGATGTCGATGATACTTCTCCCACGTACAAGGCTTTGGAAGAGGGTAGTGCTACGCAATCGAAGGAAGAGATTATTTCGTTGGCTGCCCGTGAGCAGAAGTTCATTCAGGGACTGAAGGCTGCGCTGGTGCGTATCCAGAACAAAACCTACGGTATTGATCGTATAACGGGTAAACTTATACCTAAGGAACGACTGAAGGCTGTGCCACACGCTACACTGAGCGTTGAGTCGAAGATGGCAGGCAAGAAGTAATGAGTGCGCAAGGCAACATAGCAAAACGAGGATGGCTGGCTGTAGGAATCGTGCTGGCTGTCCTCGTCATTGACCAAGTCATTAAGATTTGGGTGAAGACCCACATGATGCTGCACGAGCAGATTGAAGTGCTGTCGTGGTTTAAGATTGTGTTCATCGAGAACAACGGTATGGCCTACGGCATGGAAATCGGTTCGAAGCTGGTATTGAGCATCTTCCGCATTGTGGCCATTGGCTTCTTAGGCTGGTATATAGCACAACAGGTTAAAAAGCAGGCTCGTTGGGGGTATATCATCTGTCTGGCAATGATAATGGCTGGTGCCGCTGGAAACATCTTCGATTCGATGTTCTACGGCCTCATATTCAATGCCAGCTCTGAGTTCTATACCAGCTATTTTGTGCCGTTTGGAACGGGTTATGCACCATTCCTGATGGGTAAGGTAGTAGACATGTTCTATTTCCCACTCATTGTCACCACATGGCCTGACTGGGTTCCATACGTTGGCGGCAATCCCTACGTGTTCTTCTCACCCATCTTCAACTTTGCCGATTCCAGCATCTCCGTTGGTGTCGTGCTGTTGTTGCTGTTCTATCGTAAGGAGATCAGCGAAATTACATTAAGGAAAAAGGATGAAGCGTAGTCTGACATATCTGCTGGTGCTGATGCTTGTCGTGGCATGTAAGCCTACCGTACCATCGGAGTATATTCAACCCGGTGATATGGAGGATATCCTGTACGACTATCATCTGGCTCTGGCTATGTCAAGACAAAAGGGTAGTGGAGATTTGGATTTTAACCGCTCACTCTATTTCCAATCGGTGCTGAAGAAACATGGTGTGACGGAGGCAGAGTTCGATTCATCCCTTATATACTATTATTCGCATGCTTATCGTTTGAAGGACATTTATTCTGAGGTCAATCAGCGATTGAACGACGAAGCTACCAGTTTAGGTGTGGCCGTAGGTGACATTAACCGCTATTCACAATACAGCACGACTGGCGATACGGCTAATATCTGGAATCAACAGAGCGACTTGCTTCTTATCCCACGAGCCACCATGAACCGTTATGACTTTACGGTAAAGGTAGATTCGACGTTCATGAAAGGCGACTCGTTCATGTTCCAGTTTATGTCTGAATACATCTGGCAGAATGGTTCAAAGGATTTGACGGTATGCATTGTATGTAAGTATGACGGTGACAGCATTATTCAGACCTCCAATCACATCTCTGTTTCTGGTACGGCTCAGGTGCGTGTGCCTGCCAATCGTGAGAAGAAGTTGAAGGATATGCGCGGCTTTATCTATCTGAGTGATGGCGGTGATGACAGCAATACGCAGAAGATGTTGTTCATCAGTCAGATACAGCTGATACGCTTCCATGATAAAACGATAGCAAATGAAGAAGAAATAACAAATGACGAATCAAACACAGAAGCACCCGCGAAGGATAGCATCCAACGTGGTGACGACTCCCGAAGGCCAGAGCCTGACACGCTACGTCGTAGAGTTAGCGGAGGACAGCACGGTTTGCGACCTATACCCATTGACACAAGAAATGGCGTTCACCGAATGGATGCAGGGCCGACTCGAAATTAGGAATGAGGACGGGTGCAGGCGCGTGTACTATCATAATAAACTCGTGAAATAAATAACCAATAATTATAAAATATAGACAACTATGAACTTAAAAGTACGTTTAGCGGTCATGAACTTCTTGGAGTTCGCCGTTTGGGGAGCTTACCTCACGTGTATGGGAAACTATCTTGGAATAGCTGGATTAGGTGACAAAATCTCATGGTTCTATGCTATTCAGGGTATTGTGAGTATCTTTATGCCTACGTTGATGGGCATTGTGGCCGATAAGTATATTCAGCCACAGCGCTTGTTAGGCCTTTGCCATTTGGTGGCTGGTGCCTTCATGATCAGTTGCTGGTGGCTGGGTGCTCAGGTTGGTTTCGGTAATGAGTTGACTGACAAGTCGCTGTTCATAGCACTTTACACATTGAGTGTGGCATTCTATATGCCTACCATCGCACTGACTAATACGGCGGCATTTACCATATTGAAGAATAACAATATGGATACCGTCAAGGACTTCCCGCCTATCCGTGTGCTGGGAACTGTTGGCTTCATTGCTACGATGTGGTTTGTCAACTGCGCCTTCATTGATGACAGTGGCTTTGGCTTTACTCTGGGTGAGAATGCTCATAAGTTCCAGTATACTTACTTGCAGTTCTTAGTGTCTGGTGTTTTGAGCCTTGTACTTTTTGCCTATTGCTTTACCTTGCCAGAGTGTAAGCTGGAGAAAAAGGAAGGCAATGTATCGCTGGTGGAGACCCTTGGACTCAATGCCTTCAAGTTGTTCAAGCGTCGGCAGATGGCTTTGTTCTTTATATTCTCGGCATTGCTGGGCATGTGCCTGCAGGTGACCAACGGCTTTGCTGGTCCCTTCCTGACCAGTTTCAAGGGTACCCCAGAGTTTGCTGACACCTTTGCTGCCAATAATGCGACGATGCTGACCTCTATCTCACAGATGAGTGAGGCCCTGTGTATCTTGATGATACCGTTCTTCCTGAAGCGCTTTGGCATTAAGGTGGTGATGATGATGTCACTCTTTGCATGGGTATTCCGCTTCGGTTTCTTTGGTATTGGCGATCCTGCCATGCCTGGTGTCATCTTCTTCATCCTTTCTTGTATCGTCTATGGTGTAGCCTTCGACTTCTTCAACGTGTCGGGTGGTATCTTTGTCGATCAGGAGTGTGCCCCTGATATTAAAGCTTCAGCTCAGGGCTTGTTTATGATGATGACCAACGGTTTGGGTGCTACCATCGGAACTTTGGCTGCTGGTGAGATTGTGAATGCCTATTGTGGTTGGGAAGGCGGATACTTGGTAGGCGATTGGCAGTCATGCTGGTTCACCTTTGCTGCTTTCGCATTGGTAGTCGGTATTACCTTTGCCATCGTATTTAAACCCGAAAAGAAACCTATCACGGAAATTAAGCACTAAAGATGAAAGAGGTTCGTTCCTTCTATGTCCCTGATGCACTGACAGCTACTGAGTTGCCACCTGAAGAAGCTATGCATG
>JAFVHO010000158.1 GCA_017474485.1 Prevotella sp. | reverse complement strand
CATCTGTGTGCTCGATGTGATGATGCCTAAGAAGGACGGCTTCACGCTGGCTCAGGAAATTCGTCAGGCTAATGCCGACATCCCCATCATCTTCCTGACTGCCAAGACACTGAAGGAGGATATCCTGGAAGGTTTCAAGATTGGTGCCGACGACTATATCACCAAGCCCTTCTCTATGGAGGAACTCGTATTCCGTGTAGAGGCTATCCTGCGTCGTGTACGTGGAAAGAAGAACAAGGAGAGCTCGGTATATCATATTGGTGACTTTATCTTCGATACCCAGAAGCAGCTGCTGACCATCGGTCAGAAGCAGACCAAGCTGACCACGAAGGAGAACGAACTGCTGGCACTGCTCTGTTCGCATGCCAACGAGATTCTGCAGCGCGACTTTGCCTTGAAGACCATCTGGATTGACGACAACTACTTCAATGCCCGTTCAATGGATGTGTATATCACCAAGCTGCGCAAGCATCTGAAGGATGATCCGCAGATTGAGATTATCAATATTCACGGCAAGGGCTACAAGCTGATTACGCCAGGTGAAGATAGTATTTAAGCAGATATAGAAAAAAGCAGGGATAGCCGTTGTTGACTATCCCTGTTTTTTTATGGTTAAAAGCTAACTGTCAAATACCCATTACTTCTGGGCACGCAGGGCAGCTATACTTTCTTTCAAAGCGGCAATCTTGCCTTCTGCATCGCTCTGTTTCTTGCGCTCCATAGCAACGACAGCCTCAGGTGCATTGGCGACGAAGCGCTCGTTGGAGAGTTTTTTCATGACACCCTGCAGGAATCCCTCAAGGTGCTGCAACTGAGCTTCTTGCTTAGCAATCTCGGCATCGATGTCAATCATGTTGCCAAGAGGTACTGCAAACTCGTCAGTACCAACCATGAAGGAGCTGGCGGTGGCATCTTTCTCAGTAACTACATTGATGGCACTCAGATTGGCCATCTTGCTGATGACTGCGGCAAAACTCTCGTAGTCGTTCTTGCCAACAACCTGCAAATCGAGCTGTTCCTTTGGTGCAATGTTCTTAGAACTACGAACCATACGGACACTGGAAACAATCTGCTTCACGTTCTCAATCTGTGCAGCGAGCTGATTGTCAGCCTCAGAGGGAGCAGCAAGCTTCAAACTGTCGCGCATGATACTCTCGCCATCCTTGCGATCATACAGATGCTGCCACAATTCCTCAGTGATGAATGGCATGAAGGGGTGTAGCATCTTCAGCAGAATCTCAAAGAACTCGAGGGTCTTGTTGTAGGTCTGCTTGTCGATGGGCTGAGGCTCGCCATTGATGTAGGCAGGTTTCACCATCTCTAAGTACCAGCTGGAGAACTCGTCCCAGAAGAGCTTATAGACAGCCATCAGAGCCTCAGAGATACGATATTTCTTGAAGAGGTCGTCCACCTCGGCATTTGTCTGCTTCAGCTTGGCCTCAAACCACTTGGTAGCAATCTTGCCAGCCTCTGACTGTTCGATGTCAGCAACCTTCCAACCCTTGACAAGACGGAAGGCATTCCAAATCTTATTGTTGAAGTTACGGCCCTGTTCACAGAGTGCCTCGTCGAAGAGAATATCGTTACCAGCTGGTGCAGAGAGCATCATACCCATACGCACACCATCGGCACCAAACTTCTCAATCAGTTCAATAGGATCGGGTGAGTTACCCAGTGACTTCGACATCTTACGACCCAGCTTGTCGCGAACGATACCTGTGAAGTAAACGTTCTTGAAAGGCATGTCGCCAACGAACTCATAGCCAGCCATAATCATACGCGCTACCCAGAAGAAGATGATATCAGGACCTGTCACCAAGTCGCTGGTGGGGTAGTAGTACTTAATTTCCTCGTTGCCAGGGTTGTTGATACCGTCAAACAGCGAGATAGGCCAGAGCCACGATGAGAACCAAGTATCGAGGGCATCCTCATCCTGACGCAGGTCGGCATCGGTGATGGCAGGATTCTTCTGCTGAGCCAGCTTCAAGGCTTCCTCGCGGGTCTCGGCAACAACGTAGTCATCGTTCTCGTTGTAATAATAGGCAGGAATACGGTGACCCCACCACAGCTGACGAGAAATACACCAGTCCTGGATATTCTCCAACCAGTTCTTATAGGTGTTCTTATACTTAGCAGGATAGAACTTCAGCTCGTCGTTCATCACTGGCGGCAGAGCGATATCGGCAAAGTGCTTCATCTTCAGGAACCACTGCAGTGAGAGACGGGGCTCGATAGCGGTATCGGGGTTACGCTCAGAGTAGCCCACCTTGTTGACGTAGTCCTCAATCTTCTCCATCAGACCAGCTTCCTGCAGGTCCTTCGAAATCTGCTTGCGGCAGTCCATACGGTCCATACCGACGTAGATAGGACTCTGCTCGGAGATGGTACCATCAGCATTGAAGATGTCGATGGTCTCGAGGTTATGCGTTTTACCCAACATATAGTCGTTGGTGTCGTGAGCAGGCGTTACCTTCAAGCAACCTGTACCAAACTCGATATCCACATAACGGTCCTCGATAACGGGAATCACACGATTTACCAGAGGCACAATCACTTTGCGACCCTTCAGCCACTGGTTCTTGGGGTCTTTGGGGTTGATACACATAGCGGTATCGCCCATAATGGTCTCAGGACGAGTCGTAGCAACTACTGCATAGTAGCCTTTTTCGTCTTTGTGGACCACGTTGCCTTCTCCGCTGATAGAGTCAGCATCCACAGGACCATCTACGTAATATTTCAGGTGGAACAGATGGCTCTGCTCTTCCTTATAGATAACCTCTTCTGTTGAAAGGGCTGTGAGTGCCTTGGGGTCCCAGTTTACCATGCGCAGGCCACGATAGATGAGGCCCTTGTTATAAAGATCAACGAATACCTTGATAACGCTTTCAGAACGCTTCTCGTCCATCGTGAAAGCCGTGCGGTCCCAGTCACAGCTGGCACCCAAGCGGCGCAACTGCTTCAGGATGATGCCACCATGCTCGTGGGTCCAGTCCCAAGCATGCTCCAGGAACTGCTCACGGGTTAGGTCGCGCTTCTTGATACCCTCACCAGCCAGTTTCTTCACCACCTTAGCCTCCGTAGCAATAGAGGCGTGATCGGTGCCAGGTACCCACAGCGCATTCTTGCCTTCCATACGGGCACGACGCACCAGGATGTCCTGAATGGTGTTGTTCAACATGTGTCCCATGTGGAGCACACCTGTCACATTGGGCGGTGGAATAACGATGGTGTAGGGCTCACGTCCATCGGGTTTACTTGAAAAAAGTTTGTGGTCCAGCCAATACTGATACCACTTTCCTTCGACCTCTTTTGGGTCGTATTTACTTGCTAATTCCATACTTATTTATAAAATGACGTGCAAAGGTACGAATAAGTGTGGAAAAAACCAAAGGAAAAAACATTTTTCTTTGTTTTTCGTCTAACTATTTGCTTATTCCAAAAATATGTCGTACCTTTGTCCGCACTATGGAACGAATGCATACAAGAGAAGAAAAATTGGAAGCTTTCGGGCGATTGCTTGACGTGATGGATCGTTTGCGCGAAGAATGTCCGTGGGACAGGAAGCAAACCAACGAGTCTTTGCGTCCCAATACTATTGAGGAGACCTATGAGCTGTGCGATGCTCTGATTAGCAACAATCAGCACGAGATTTGCAAGGAGTTAGGTGATGTTTTATTGCATATAGTTTTCTATGGTCGTATAGGTGAAGAAAATCAACAATTTGATATCGCTGACGTTTGCAATAAGCTATGTGATAAACTCATTTTTCGACATCCTCACGTCTATGGCGATGCTGTCGCCAAGGATGCTGAACAGGTGCTCGAATCATGGGAACAAATCAAGTTGAAGGAGAAGGATGGCAACAAGACCGTGCTTTCTGGTGTACCTTCTGCATTGCCCTCTCTTATCAAGGCTTACCGCATTCAGGATAAGGCTCGTAATGTTGGTTTCGACTGGGCCGATAAGCAGGATGTGTGGGCAAAAGTACATGAAGAGCTCGAAGAATTGGAAGCCGAATTGCGCCGTGAAGACAAGCAGCGTTCTACTGAGGAATTGGGCGATTTTCTGTTCTCTGTCATTAATGCCGCACGACTCTATAAGCTCAATCCTGACAATGCGTTGGAGATGACTAATCAGAAATTTATCCGTCGTTTCAACTATATAGAGCAACATTCTATACGTATTGGTAAGCCATTGACAGCCATGTCTTTAGAAGAAATGGATAAATTATGGAATGAAGCAAAGACTAAAGAATAATAATATGAAGAAATTATCGTTTTTATGTATCCTGTCTGCCTTAATCGTTCTGTTTGGCAGTTGTGGTAATAGTTCTCAAAAGGTACCTTTTGATAGTGGCGACTCTGCTTATTCGGCAAAAGCTGATCCTACCTTGTTTGGTGTATGTGGTGTTGAGACATCTATGAATACGCTCCAGCTGATTACCGATACTGGTGACACCCTTATGCTCGACCTTACTGTGGCACGCGATAAAGACCAGGTGTTTGGTGGTTTGCAGGTCGGTGATCGTATGGCTGTCATAGCCAACGATGAACATACAGGGGCTATCATGGTTGTCAATCAGGCTGCTCTGTTAGGTAACTGGGTTATGCCGAATCCTATCGACGGTAGCGATGAGGTTGGTATCAGTATCAAGGAAGGTGGTATTGCTGAAAGTATTGAACAAAGTGCCATCATCTATAAGACGTGGAAACTGACTCGTGGTAAGCTTGAAATCGTGTTGGTTCGAGAAGGTGGTACGGAAGAGGAAGAAACCTATCTTTATGATATTGTCAAAGTGACTCCTGACTCTTTGGTTTTCAAAGATGCCGAAGATACCTTTGAATATTCTCGTCAGAAGCCCAAGGAGAATTATGGGATGGATGTTGAATTGGAGGATGCCCAGAACGAATTCTTTATGTAATCAGTAATATCGACGTTTTGGAGCCGTTCAGAGTTCATATTTTGGGTTGTGGCAGTGCTCTGCCAACCTTGCATCATAATGCCTCTGCACAAGTTGTAGAAATTAGGGGAAAGCTGTTTCTGGTGGATTGCGGAGAGGGTACACAGGTGCAACTGCGTCGTTCGCGTCTTCGTTTTACGAAGATTAGTGCTGTTTTTATCACCCATCTGCATGGTGACCATTGCTTTGGGTTGATAGGTATGCTCAGCACGTTTGGCTTGTTGGGACGTACGGCTCGTTTGGCTATCTATGCCCCCGCAGCCTTGGAGCCTATGCTGAAACAGCAGATGCAGCTGTTCTGTCACGATTTCGACTACGAGGTTGACTTCCATGCCGTCGATACCACCCAGCAACAGGTCGTCTACGAAGACCGCTCGTTGACGGTTGAGACCATTCCTTTGGAACATCGTATGCCCTGCTGTGGCTATCTGTTCCGTGAAAAGCCCTCGTTGCCGCATATCCGTCGTGATATGATTGACTTCTACGAGATTCCTACGAGCCAGATTAATAACATCAAGACTGGCGCCGATTGGACGACGCCCGATGGCGAGGTCGTCAAGAACGAACGCCTGGTAGAGCCTGCCGATCCTGCCCGCAGCTATGCCTATTGTAGTGATACACGCTATATTCCCACGCTTTATGAACGGATAAAAGGCGTCTCGACGCTTTATCATGAGAGCACCTATGGCGAGGACAACCTGTTGATGGCTCAAAAGTACTATCACTCTACTGCCCGTCAGGCAGCTTTGGTGGCTCGCGAGGCTGGGGTGGGACAACTGCTTTTGGGACATTATTCGTCGCGCTATGAAGATGAGCAAGTGTTGCTTCAAGAGGCTCAAGAAGTGTTCGAAAATACCCGTTTGACGGACGAAAATGCGATTTTTGACGTTTAAAGTGCATTTTTTTATCAAAAAGTTTGGAAGTTTCGAAGAAAATGCCTAAATTTGCACAAACTATATAACGAATTTAGCTTATGACGAAACGATTACTTATATTTTCATTCATTGCAGCCCTTACCCTGATGGCCCCTCAGACCGTCAAAGCTAGTGATGCTGAAGCACCTGCTATAGAGCAGACGATTAATGAGGATATTGTTATCAGTGTCAGTGGCCAGACAGTGACTATATCTGGGGCTCAGGGACAGACGTTAGAGGTGATATCGCTCACCGGACGCTGCGTCATGTCCGCTAAGATTGAAGGCTCCGTTCAACGCATAGACTTAAACGTTCCCAAAGGTTGTTACATTCTGAAAATTGGAAAAGTGGCAAGAAAGGTTACTGTTCGCTGATAGCACTTTTCTCATCTGCGCTACTGTTTATTGGCTGTAGTACGGATGCCACACATAAGAACAGAGAAATTACAGTGGAGGCGTTTTCTGATATGAAGACGCCTGCATTTGTTATTAACCCACAGTTGATTGACCAGAACCTCAGTCAACTGATAGCTAATGACCGTCAACAGACCGAGGCTGATAAGCAGATGCGTGCATGTTACAATGGCCAGTTGTTGTGGGTTGATGAATATGGTGTCGACGAGAAGGCCGACACGCTGCTCAGTTGGTTGCATACGGTTGGTGAGATTGGTCTGACGGAGCGCTCGTTTGGGGTTGGTCAGATAGAAAAGGATTTGGAACGAATGCGTACACTTGCTTTCGACGACGCCAATCCCATCAATCTTGTAATTGCCCGTCTCGACTATCAGCTGACAAAGGCCTGCTTGCGTTATTGTTATGGTCAGCGTTTCGGCTTTGTCAATCCCCATCGCGTGTTTAATCACTTGGATGTCGAGAAGCAGGACTCTTCTCACAGAATCACCCAGTTCCGTGGTTTGTTTGATGTTGCGATGGACTTACCTACTAGTCAGTTTGCTGTCGATGTGTTGCGCAAGGTCAAGAACGACAGTATTACGGCCTTGCTGCACGAGATTCAGCCTACCGATGCCAACTATCTCTATTTGAAGCAGCAACTCCCCAAGGACACCTCTTTAGCTCATCGCCGTCGTATTATAGCGAATATGGAGCGTTGTCGCTGGCGTCGTCACGACCCTATTGCCACAACAGGCAAGCGCATCATTGTCAACATCCCCGCTTTCCATCTCTATGCCTATAACGAAGGCGAGTTGCTCGACATGCGCGTGGTATGCGGAGCCCGCACCACCAAGAGTCCTCAGCTTACCAGTAAGATAGAGTGGATGGAGATTAATCCCCAGTGGGTCATTCCCATGAGTATTATTAAGAATGAGGTGTCCAGCAGGGCTGGCGACTCGGCCTATTTTGCCCGTCATCGCTACGACATCGTCAACAAGGAGACCCAACAAGTGGTTAATCCTGCCAACGTTTCACGCCAGATGCTGCTCAGCGGCAATTATCGTGTGGCACAGAAGGGTGGTGCAGGCAACTCCCTTGGCCGTATCGTATTCCGCTTTAAGAACCGCTATTCCGTTTATCTTCACGATACATCGACACCCAGTGCCTTCCAGCGCGATGTCCGTGCATTGTCGCATGGTTGCGTGCGTGTCTCGAAGCCATTCGAACTGGCTGAATTCGTGCTCGACAATCCTGATGAGTGGCTGCTCGACCGCATCCGCATCGGTATGGGGCAACAGGCGCAGACTGATCAGGGACGCCACTGGCTGCGTGCCCATCCTGATAAGGACGACCTGAAGAAACTGATAGGTTATGTGGGTGTCAAACCTCACGTACCTCTTTATATAATATATAATACGATGTGGCCTGACGAGAATGGCGTTTGGAGAGAATGGCCCGACGTCTATGGCTACGACGATGTTATTTGGAAACAAATGCAACCCTATCTGCAATGAGTAAAGACGATGAACAGCTATTGATGGAGCGACTTGCCAATCCTGCCACCCAGCGTAGGGCTTTTGAGCAGGTGGTGCGCGAATATAGCGAACAGCTGTATTGGCAGGTTCGTCGTATCGTGCTGACCCACGAGGATGCCAACGATGTCATGCAGAACGTGTATATCAAGGCATGGACGCATCTCGACAGCTTCCACCAGGAGTCGCGCCTCTATACGTGGCTTTACCGTATTGCCGTCAACGAGAGTCTCGACTTCATGCGTCGCCAGAAGAACCAGGTCCTCAGCACCGACGATGTCGATTCCGGTATTGCCAACCGACTGATGGCCGACCGCTATTTCGATGGCGACGAGACCGAAGCCCAGCTTCAGGAGGCCATTGCCCAGTTGCCCGAAGTGCAGCGCCGCGTGTTCACTCTGCGCTATTTCGACGACATGAAATATAGCGATATGAGTCAGCTTCTCGACACCAGTGAAGGCTCCCTGAAAGCCTCTTATCATATAGCGGTGAAAAAGATTACTGAATTTTTTAAGCGTCGCGATTAAACCTTTCTTGCGATGCTGCGTCAAAAAGAAAAAACAATTCTACGATGATGGAACACAATGATGAATTAGACCTCAAAAAGATGGTAGGCAACAGGAACCCATTCCGCGTTCCTGAAGGCTATTTCGAGCAGCTCACTCAGCAGGTTATGCAGCAGCTGCCTGAGCGTGAGCAGCATGTTGCCAAGCAGCAGTCAATTGCTCCGCAGACCAATAGCCAGCCTCGTGCCCGTAGAGTGCAGATGCGCCCTTGGCTATATGCTGCAGCTTGTACGGCACTTGCAATGATGTTGGGTGTGAGTTACTATTTTATGCAGTCTCCAGCCACTTCTACTGATGCTGCTCCTATGGCAGCAGTGACCCCTGCAACCAATGTCGCTCCGGCTCCTGATAACAGCTATATTGACGAGGTTGCCGACTATGTCATGATGGATAATGCTGAAATCTATGCATGTCTCTCAGAAAACTATTAAACTATGAAACAAACAGTTATCATCTTGATTCTCCAGCTCTTCATGGTTGTTTCCGTGAGTGCTCAGGGCGGTCAGCAGAAGTTCTCACCTGAGAAGTTCGATGCTGATATGGAGAAGTTTGTTACTGAGCAGGCTAAGCTCACTCAGCAGGAGGCCGACAAGTTCTTCCCCCTGTTTCGTGAGATGCACCAGAAGCAGCGTGCCGTCTATCACAAGATTCGTCAGGCTACCAAGCAACAGCCTGCCGACGACAAGGCTTGTGAGACTACGCTCAAGAAGTGCGATAAGTTGAATATTGAACTTCGCCAGATTGAGCAGGCCTATCACCAAAAGATGATGAAAGCGGTACCCGCCAAGAAAGTCTACGACGCTATCATGGCTGAGAATAATTTCCATCGCCGCATGATGCGTGGTGGCATGCAGGCACCTAACGGCTTTAACGGCTTTAACGGCTTCAATGGCTTCCAGGGCTGGCAGAATCCTTTTGGCCAGCAGAGGGGCAAACGCCGCTAAGGTCGCACCGATCACAATGAGGCTTACGGGCCGTACAGACATAACGGCCATGAAGCAACAACCAATGATGTGCCCGAGGGATATCTTCCTCGGGTATGTTTTTTGTCAGCACCATCTCCACCTTATACGGCGTATTGTCCTTCTCTGATACCAGACCCAGGCGATGGCTTACTCTAAACACGTGAGTGTCTACAGCCAGAGTTGGTTTCTCAAAGGCAACGCTCTGCACTACGTTAGCCGTCTTGCGTCCCACACCAGGCAACGTCAGCAACTGATCCATATCGTGGGGAATCTCGCCATTAAACCGTTCAACTACGATGCGTGCCATCTTCACCAGATGGTCAGCCTTCGCGTTAGGGTAGGAGACACTCTTGATGTATTCCAGCACCTCGTCGGCCTCCACCTGTGCCATACTCCGTGCATCAGGGAAACGCTTAAACAATGCTGGCGTCACCTGATTGATGCGCTTGTCCGTACATTGTGCACTCAGCATCACTGCCACCAATAGCTGAAACTCGCTGCCAAACTCCAGCTCCGTCTGCACCTCAGGCATCTTCTCCCTGAAGTAGTCGAGCATCCACTCATATCGTTGCTTCCTTGTCATAGTCTATCTTTCATTACTTTTGCAAAGATACGCATTTCCCTCCGCATTTGCAAACATTCGTGATTATTTCTTTCATAAAATCTATACCTGTATAGTCCTTGTAGAAAAAAGTACAGGAATTGCGGATTTTTCTTGGAGATTTCAAAGTTTAGTTGTAAATTTGCCTCCGAAATACATAGATGTGATGAAGAAACCGGCGATTATAATTCCTGAAGGTTGTACTGAGGTTTTATTGCATGCTTGTTGTGCACCATGTTCCTCGGCTATTGTCGAGTGGTTGTTACAGCATGAGGTGCGTCCTGTGATATTTTATTATAATCCGAACATCTATCCACGTGAGGAATATGAGATTCGTAAGCATGAAAGTAAGCGACATGCGGAGAGTCTTGGTGTGGAGTGGATTGATGGTGATTACAACCATGAGTCGTGGCTACAATGTGTATGTGGATTGGAGAATGAGCCTGAGCGTGGACGTCGCTGTGAACAGTGTTTCCTGATGCGCATGAAAGCTGCAGCGGAACAAGCTAAAATTCTGGGTATTAAATATTTTACTACGACATTGGCGTCTTCAAGATGGAAGAGCCTGGAGCAGATTGAACGTGCAGGATATGAAGCTGAACAACAGGTGGGTGGTGTCTGTTTTTGGGCGCAGAACTGGCGGAAGGGAGGACTCTATGAACGCAGGAACCAGTTGCTGAAAGAATTTAACTTTTATAATCAGCAGTATTGTGGTTGCGAATTTTCGAAAAGGTAAAAAGGTAAAAAGGTAAAAGGGTAAAAAAGTAAAAATGTAAAAAATAAAAAGGTATAAAAACGAGGCTTAAAGTTTGGGCATCTCGTTTTTTTTTCATACCTTTGCACCTTCAAAATAAATAAGGTAAAAAAAGATGTTTGAGAATTTAAGTGATAGACTTGAACGGTCGTTCAAGATATTGAAAGGTGAAGGCAAAATCACCGAGATCAATGTGGCCGAGACCCTGAAAGATGTTCGTCGTGCCCTGTTGGATGCTGACGTTAACTTCAAGGTGGCCAAGCAGTTTACGGATACTGTGAAGCAGAAGGCCATGGGTATGAACGTGCTGACAGCCGTGAAACCCAGCCAACTGATGGTAAAGATTGTGCACGACGAGTTGACAGAGCTGATGGGTGGCAAGGCTGTCGAACTGAAGTTGGAGAATCGTCCTGCCATCATCCTGATGTCTGGTCTGCAGGGTTCTGGTAAAACCACGTTCTCTGGTAAGTTGGCCAAGATGCTCAAGGAGCGTCAGCACAAGAAGCCCCTGTTGGTGGCTTGCGACGTGTATCGTCCTGCTGCTATCGAACAGTTGAAGGTGGTTGGCGCGAGTGTTGGCGTTGAAGTTTATACGGAGGAAGGCAACAAGAACGTTGTCGAGATTGCCCAGAATGCTATCCGCAAGGCTAAGCAGGAATCCTTTAACGTTGTCATCGTCGATACCGCCGGTCGTCTGGCTGTCGATGAAGAGATGATGAACGAGATTGAGACACTGAAGAAGGCCATCACACCTGACGAGACGCTGTTTGTGGTAGACTCAATGACTGGTCAGGATGCTGTGAATACTGCCAAGGAGTTCAATGACCGTCTGGATTTCGATGGTGTGGTACTGACCAAGCTCGATGGCGACACCCGTGGTGGTGCCGCCCTCTCTATTCGTACCGTCGTTACCAAGCCCATCAAGTTTGTGGGTACTGGCGAGAAGATGGAGGCTATCGACGTGTTCCATCCGGAACGTATGGCTGACCGTATCTTGGGTATGGGTGACGTCGTTTCACTGGTTGAACGTGCCCAGCAGCAGTTCGATGAGGAGGAGGCCAAGCGTCTGGAGAAGAAAATCCGCAAGAATAAGTTCGACTTCGACGACTTCATGGGTCAGATTCAGCAGATTAAGAAGATGGGTAACATCAAGGACCTCGCCTCTATGATTCCTGGTGTGGGCAAGGCCATCCGTGACGTGGATATCGACGACAATGCCTTCAAGGGTATCGAGGCTATCATCAATTCGATGACACCCAAGGAGCGTGCCAATCCTGATATCATCAACCAGAGCCGTAAGTTGCGTATTGCCAAGGGTTCTGGTACGAAACTTGAGGAGGTGAACCGACTGATGAAGCAGTTCGACCAGACACGTAAGATGATGCGTATGGTCAGTGGCATGGGCTCGTCGAAGATGGCGCAGATGGCTGCCGCCATGAAGATGAAAGGTGGTAAACCGTTTTAAATTTAGCAACGGACTCCAGGACTTAAGGACTGGCTGCGCATAAAGAAAATCACAGAAAAAAAGTCTTTTAGTCATGTAGTCCTTGCAAAAAAATAAATAAAACAGTAAGATTATGGCATTTGGTAAATGGATTAGTAGTATGAAGGGTCTGTTCAGTGAGGGCCCGATGAAGGAGTTGTCTGAAGAGATGGCAGAGCAGCCTCAGGTGAAACTGACAGCCGAGAATGTGGCTTTCACGAACGAGTTCCGTGAGACATTCAACGTAAACAGCCCAGTGAAGGACAATATCCGCAACAGTTTCCTGTTTTCAATGCTCGTGATGGCGTCACACATCGTCATTGCCGATGGTAAGGTGGAGCCCGAGGAGTATCAGTTCTTAGGCAAATTCCTGAACGAGAACTTCGGTGAAGAGGCTGAGACGGAGGGTATGGATGTCGTCAAGAAACTGGTGGCCAAGCACGAAGAACTGGAGGCTCGCAAGCCCAACGCCTTCCTGCAGTTGATTGGCGACTGTGGCAGTCAGATTGCCAGTTCGCTGAGCGAAGATCTGCGTTACCAGATGCTGTCTATGCTGGCCTTAATTGTCAAGTCTGACGAAAAGGTCACACCTTCTGAGGTCGAGACACTGAAAGAGGTGGCTGTATATATCGGCATGAAGGCTACAGATGTCGATGCCCTGATGAATATCGACCCCATCAAGGCTCGTGACGAATGGCAATGGATGAAACAAAAATAAGAATAATGCAACTGATTGACGGAAAAGCAACAGCAGCAGCCATCAAGGCTGAGATTGCTGAAGAGGTAAAGGCTATCATGGCCGCTGGTGGTAAGCAGCCCCATCTGGCTGCTGTATTGGTAGGTCACGACGGTGGCTCAGAGACGTATGTTAAGAACAAGGTGTTGGCCTGCGAGGCTTGTGGTTTCAAGTCGACGCTCATCCGCTTCGAGGATGACGTGACGGAAGAAGAGCTGCTTGCCTGTGTCGACAACTTGAATCACAACGGCGATGTCGATGGCTTCATCGTACAGCTGCCCTTGCCCAAACATATCGACGAGCAGAAGATTATCGAGGCTATCGACTACCGTAAGGATGTCGATGGTTTCCATCCTATCAACGTGGGTCGCATGGCCATTGGTCTGCCTTGCTTCATCTCGGCTACCCCTCTGGGAATCATTACATTGCTGAAGCGCTACAATATTGAGACCAGTGGTAAGAAGTGCGTCATCCTGGGTCGCTCGAACATTGTGGGCAAGCCGATGGCACAGCTCATGATGCAGAAACAATATGGCGATGCTACAGTAACGGTGTGTCACTCGCGTTCGAAGACGCTGAAGAAGGAGTGTCAGGAGGCAGACATCATCATCGCTGCCATCGGACAACCTGATTTCGTTACTGCTGATATGGTGAAGGAAGGTGCCGTGATTGTAGATGTTGGTACCACCCGTGTTCCTGATGCTACCCGCAAGAGCGGTTTCCGCCTGAATGGTGATGTGAAATTCGATGAGGTGGCTCCCAAGTGCAGCTACATCACGCCTGTTCCTGGTGGAGTAGGGCCCATGACCATCTGCTCGCTGATGAAGAACACCCTGGCAGCCGGAAAAAAAGAATATTATAAGTAATTATTAGCAGCGGATAACAGCGGATTTTTATGGACAGTCTGTGTTAGTCCGTTGTCGTCCGCTGCAATTAAAACTATGACTGCAGAGGAATGGTATCAGAAAGGCAATGCCTTTCGTAAAGAGTCGAAATGGCACGAAGCCATCAACTGTTATATCCAGGCTATCGCGCTTGACCCCGACAGTCCTGCTGTCGAGGCCAAGCGGATGCTCGATGACATCATGGCGTTCTACTGCAAGGATATGTATAATCCCTGAATCCATCCAAGATTCAGGGATTTATATTCACCTCTCACCTCTCACTTCTCACCTCTAATCTATAGATATGTCCTGACGACTTGCGATCGGTTTCGAAGCCGAATTGTTGGTTGCTTAGGGCTCTTCCAATTTTCTCATACGAAGTTTTGGGGTCATAGTTGGCGTAGCGGTTCTTCAGCTGGTCGCTGATTTCGTTCAGCGTCCACCAACGTCCCTCGCCAGCCTTGGGCTTGCGGAAGGTCTCGCCAATCATCTCCACTAGGTCGTTCAGTTTCTGGTAGGGCTCGTTCTCCTTGATAAGCGTGGCTATCTCGCTGTTATCCAGCCAGAAACGCTCGCCAGAGTTAAAGAGGTGAAGGGCCTGTGCAAAGAGCTGTCGATGGTTTAGATTATCCTCGAAATCGATGTTCTTGTCGTTGTCGATGGCCACGCAGACGAATCGGCGCGAACCTGTCGGATCTACCAACGGCTTCTGCTGATTCGTGGTGCCAATGAACGAGGTGTAGCGACGGAACTGCTTGATGGTTTTGCCGTAGGGTGGGCGGAACTTCACTTCGGCTGACGACAGCAGATATTTCAGCACGATTTGCTGCGACGAGGTGGTCTTGTCGAACTCGTCGATGTTGATCATTGCAAACATCGTTAGCGCGATGTTCAGGTCGAACTCGTTCTTGAAGTTGATCTTGTCGTTGTAGTAGTCGCGCAATTCTGGTGGCAGCAGTATCTTACAGAAACGTGTCTTACCACAACCCTGACGACCAATCAACAGCGGTGTCAACGCATTGCCTGTCAGCTGTTTATCGCTCTCGCGCCACTGCGCCACCATACCCACGAGCCACATTCTCAGATACTTTTCCCAATGGGGCTGACTGGTGGGCACTCGTTTAGCAAGTGCCGCGATGCGGTCCTGTCCGTCCCATTCTGGTAATTGGTTGAGCCAGGCGTTCACGGGGTCGTACTGCTCGATACGTGTAGAGTCGATAAAGCGGTTCACGTCTCTGTCCCACGACTTCAGTCCCAGCTCCGTTGCTCGCATCGTCATATCATTGCGCACCTCCTCTGTTAACGGCTTAAAGCGTTGATCGTCAGAGTATTTCTCACGATACTCAGCCACACCTGTCATCAGATTCTTGCGCATCTCGAAGTTCTCGTTCAGGAATATT
>JAFVHO010000157.1 GCA_017474485.1 Prevotella sp. | reverse complement strand
GCGATTCACCATTCTTGGGTTGCCAGCCTGCCTGTACGCAGAGCGTGGCGCGTTTCATTTTCTGTGTCATTGTTGATATTTTGATATGAATTCGTCTTCAGAGATGATGGGGATGTTCAGCTCCTTGGCTTTTTTGTTCTTGCCGGATGTGGAGGTGACATCATTATTAATGAGGAAGGACGTAGAGCCGCTGACCGCCGATGCCACCTTGCCGCCCTGCGACTCGATATAGGCCTTCAGTTCGTTGCGGTTCTTGTAGTGATGGACGTCGCCGGTGATAACGAAGGTCAGGCCGGCGCAAAGGGTGCCCGACGCTGACACGTCGGGAGTGGTGACGGTGAGCTTCGTGAGGAGGCGACGATAGCGGGCAAGGTTGCCGCTATTGCGGAACCAGGATACGAACTGCGCCGACTTCTCAGGGCCGATGCCATTGACATGGGCAAAGACATCCTGCGGTTCGGCTTGTGGAGCGAAGAGATCGTCGCTCTGCTTGATGGCCTCGTTGACAAGTTCGTCTAACGGATAGGCGCTGAGCAGGCGTTTGCAGACGTCGAGGCCACAGAGGGGGATGTTGAGCGCAAAGAGCAGGCGGTGGGCCTCCACCTGGCGGCTCTTGTCGATGCTGCGCATGATGTTCGATGCCGACTTCTCGCCAAAGCCCTCCATACGCGAGAGCTCCAGGATGTGGCTGCGCAGTTCGTAGATGTCGGCATACTCGCTAATCCAGCCCAGATTGATGAACTTCGCGAGCGTCTGCTCAGAGATGCCGTCGATGTTCATGCCCTCCTTCGACACGAAGCGTGCCAGCTTCTTCAGTTGCATGGCGGGGCAGTCGGGGTTGGTGCAATGGAGGGTCTTGGTACCCGACGGTGACCCGTCGGGAGTGGTGGCTGTGCGACCGTAACGGATGGTGGTGGGGGCGTGACAGACGGGGCATTTATCAGGCACGGTAAACGTGCTGACACAGGCATTCACCTTGATGACCTTCGGGATAATCTTGTTGGCCTTGATGACGCTGATCTGCGTGCCAGCGCCGCCAATGCCTAAACGTTCGCACTCGCTGATGTTGCAGAGCGAGGCACGCTTGACGGTCGTGCCCTCCAGTTCGACAGGTTGGAAGACGGCAACCGGCGAGATGGTGCTGGCCGCGCACGACCACTCCACCTCTTTTAATATAGTATCAGCAGCCTCGTCCTGCCACTTGAATGCCAAGCCTGCACGGGTGGCGTGATGGCCCGTAACTGAACCCGTCTGTGCGTAGGCCGTATCGTCATAGCAAACCACCAGACCATCGACGGGATAGGGATTCTGCTTCGAGGTGACCTTTGCGGTGAAGCCTGCCAAACAGGCTTCCACAGTGGGGAGAGACGGGGCTTCTAAGAATTGGCGCTCCACGGTGGTAAAGCCTTGACGGTCGAGCCAAGCCATGCGGTCACCCCAACTTGCAATGTCCTCATCAGTATATACTAATGTAAAGGGAATCCACTGGATGTGGCGCGCTTTCACCTCGTCAGGGTCCTTCAGCGTCAGCGAACCTGAGGCTAAGTTACGAGGGTTGGCATAGTCCTCGCCGCTCTCCATGACGAAGCGTTCGAAGTCGTCGTACGAGATAACAGCCTCGCCACGAATGACGGTATGTCCTTTGGCACTAATCTCCTGAGGAATGCCGTTAATGGAACGTGAGAGATGCGTGATGTTGGTGCCGATATGTCCATTGCCACGCGTCACAACCTTTGTCAGCCTGCCGTCGTCGTAGGTGACCACCAGCGTCAGACCATCCAACTTCCACGAAATCCAGATGGGACGCTCCTCGGCCCACTTCACCAGTTCGTCAATCTGCTTGGTCTTGGCCAAGGAGAGTGCCGCAAATTCGTGCGCTTCCTTCTGACCGGTAATCGTGTCCTCCGAAACTTTCTGCGTAGGAGAGTCGGGCAGGGTAGTGCCTGTCTCCGTTTCCAGTCGTTTCAGTTCGTCGAAACGCTGGTCCCACTCGTAGTCGGTCATCAGCTCGGAACGGCCATTGTAGTAGGCGTCAGAAGCCTCGTTCAGCTCGCTGACCAGCTGCTGCATCCGCGTTATTTTGTCATCTGCCATTATAGTTTTACTCAATTTTCGTGCAAAGGTACGAATAAATTAAGAATTAAGAATTAAGAATTATTTTGTACCTTTGCAGCCAATTTATATAATAATATATGATTTCAGTAGAAGGATTGCGTGTAGAATTTAGCGTCAAGCCGTTGTTTGCGAACGCCAGTTTCGTGGTCAACGACAAAGACCGTATTGCCCTCGTGGGTAAGAACGGCGCTGGAAAGTCTACACTACTAAAGATACTTTGCGGACAGCAGCAACCCACGAGTGGAACTGTCAGCGTTCCGCAGGATACAACCATCGGCTATCTGCCACAAGTCATGAACCTGCAGGACGATACGACTGTCAGACAAGAGGCGCAGAAGGCTTTTGCAAACATTACTGACCTGAAAGCGCATGTGGAGCGGTTGGAACGTCAGATGAACGAACGGACTGACTACGAGAGCGAGGACTATATGGCGCTGGTGGAACGCTACACAACGGAACATGAACGCTATCTGATGATGGGTGCCGAGAGTCGTGAGGCAGAATTGGAACGAACATTGGCAGGCTTGGGATTCACGAGAGAGGATTTGGAACGTCCGACCAAGGAGTTCTCTGGTGGTTGGCGCATGCGTATAGAATTGGCCAAGATCCTGTTGCAGAAACCTGATGTACTGTTGCTCGACGAGCCTACCAACCACTTGGATATCGAGTCTATCCAGTGGCTGGAACAGTTCCTGGCACAATCAGCCAAAGCAGTTGTGTTGGTTAGTCACGATCGTGCCTTTATCAATAATGTATCGAACAGAACGCTGGAAATATCGTGCGGACAGATTATCGACTATAAGGTAAAGTACGACGAATATGTCGTGTTGCGCAAAGAGCGTCGCGAACAGCAGTTGCGGGCCTACGAGAACCAACAGAAGGAAGTGGCAGAGATGAGGGACTTCATTGAGCGTTTCCGCTATAAAGCCACGAAGGCCGTTCAGGTACAGCAGAAAGTGAAGCAACTGGAGAAGATTGTGCCTATCGAAGTGGATGAGGTTGACAATTCGGCTATGCACTTGAAGTTCCCACCTTGTCTGCGCAGCGGCGACTATCCAGTCATCTGCGAAGAAGTCAAAAAGGAATATGCGCATGTGGTTTTCGACCATGTGAACCTGACCATCAAACGAGGCGAGAAAGTGGCCTTTGTTGGTAAGAACGGCGAGGGTAAGTCGACGTTGGTAAAATGTATCATGAACGAGATTCCCTTTGATGGTCATCTGAAAGTGGGACATAACGTGCAGATAGGCTACTTTGCACAGAATCAGGCACAGCTGTTGGACGAGAGCCTGACCGTATTCCAGACGATAGACAATGTCGCTAAGGGCGAAGTCCGTCTGAAAATCAATGATATATTAGGCGCCTTTATGTTTGGCGGCGAAGCGTCGGACAAGAAAGTTAAGGTGTTGAGCGGTGGTGAACGCAGTCGATTGGCTATGATTCGCCTGTTGCTGGAACCCGTTAATATGCTGATTCTCGACGAGCCTACCAATCATCTGGATATGGCTTCGAAGGATGTACTGAAGGAAGCCATTAAGGCTTTCGATGGTACGGCTATTATCGTATCTCATGACCGTGAATTCTTGGATGGATTGGTTACCAAAGTCTATGAGTTCGGAGGTGGCAAGGTTCGTGAGCATCTGGGAGGCATCTACGACTTCCTTGAGTCTAAGAAGATTTCAGAACTGAACGAGTTGGGCATGACAGTCCGTACGGGTCGGACTGAGAGTCCGCAGGCGACGGAAATCAAGTCCGCAGGCGACGGAATAACAGCCGCTAAACCTTCGACGGCCAAGAACACCAGCTATGCCGAGCATAAGGAACAACAGAAGCAGTTGCGCAAGGCTGAGAAGGCTGTCGAGCAGTCAGAGCGCAAAATCAGCGATATGGAGCGCAGACTGAAAGAACTGGACGACTTGCTGATGAAGCCTGAGAATGCGTCGAACATGGAGTTTGTGACAGAATATACCTCAACGAAGAAAGCCCTCGACGAAGAGGTGGAACGTTGGGGACGACTGTCAGAAGAGTTAGAACAATTATCAATTTAAATCATAAGATTATAATGAAGAAATTATTGACTATTATGGCATTAGCAACAACAGTAGTCACCGCATCGGCACAGTTGCGATCGGGCATCAATATGAACGACCTCGACAAGAATGTGCGCCCTGGTGACGACTTTTATGAGTATGCCTGTGGCGGATGGATGAAAGCCAATCCGCTGCCTGCTGCCTATTCGCGTTATGGCAGCTTTGACCGTTTGGCTGAAGACAACAACAAGCGCATCAATGGTATCTTGAAGGAACTGCAGGAGAATACCTATTCAGCAGGTACCATCGAGCAGAAACTGAGTGACCTTTATAAACTGGCAATGGATTCTGCTCGTCGTGAACAGGATGGTTTGGCGCCAGTCATGCCTCTCATTAAGAAAATGGAGGCTGCTAAGACCAAGGACCAGTTGTTTGCCATCCAGTTGGAGATGATGGCTTATGGCGAATCGCAGTTGTTTGGTGCGTATATTGGTGCTGACGAGAAAAATGCCACCAATAACATCCTTAATATTTCGCAGGGTGGCCTGACGTTGGGTCAGAAAGACTATTATCTGGAGACTGACGAGGCTACCACTAAAATCCGTGAGGCTTACAAAAAGCATATTGTCCGCATGTTCCAGCTTTTCGGTTTCAAGAAGGGTGTGGCTGAAAAGAAGATGAAGAACATCATGAAGGTGGAGGTGGCTTTGGCTAAAGCTTCGAAGTCGCGTACTGAACTTCGTGACCCGCAGGCCAACTATAATAAGATGACTCTTAAGGAGTTCGATGCGAATTATCCCCACCTGATGTTGGAGCGCCAGATGAATGCCAAAGGTATCAAGAGCCAGTATATTCAGGAGATGGTTGTAGGCCAGCCCGCCTTCATGGAGGCTGCTGACAAACTGTTCTCTACCATGAGTCCCGCTGAGTTTCGTGACGTGATGGAGTGGGGTGTTATCGATGGGTGTACAGGTTACTTGAACGATGCTGTTAGAGAGGCTAACTTCGACTTCTATGGCAAGGTGTTCTCAGGTAGGAAGGAAGATCATCCATTGTGGCGTCGTTCAACCAATCAGGTACAAGGCGTTATGGGTGAGGCTTTGGGTCGCATCTACGTAAAGAAGTATTTCCCTGCTAGCTCTAAGGAGCGTATGAAGACGTTGGTCGAGAACCTGCGTGTGGCCCTTGGCGAGCGTATTGCTGCCCAGGAATGGATGGACGACTCGACGAAGGTTAATGCGCTATTGAAGCTCAATACCTTCTATGTGAAGATTGGATATCCAGACAAGTGGACAGATATCTCCGACTTGAAAATTGATGCGAAAAAATCATACTATGACAATATGATTGAGTGTCGCCGTTTCTGGAATGCTTGGAATATAGACCATACGGCTGGCAAGCCCGTTGACCGTGACGACTGGTACATGACGCCACAGACCGTTAACGCTTACTATAACCCTACCACGAACGAAATCTGTTTTCCTGCTGGTATTCTGCAAGTTCCGTTCTTTGATCCAACGGCGGATGATGCCTTTAACTATGGTGCAATTGGTGTTGTAATTGGACATGAAATGACGCATGGTTTTGATGACCAGGGACGTCAGTACGACAAGGATGGGAATATGCATGATTGGTGGAAAGAAGAAGATGGAAAGAATTTTACGTCTCGCACGGACAAATTCGCAGATTTCTTCTCGAATATAAAGGTGTTGCCCGACTTGAATGCCAATGGTCGTTTGACGCTTGGAGAGAATCTGGCTGATCATGGTGGTCTGCAGGTTTCGTGGTATGCCTACAAGAATGCCACCAAACGTAACCCCTTACCTGTTACTGATGGGTTGACTGCCGATCAGCGCTTCTTTATTGCTTATGCTGGTGTGTGGGCAGGTAACATTACGGAGGCTGAAATCCGTAATCGAACGAAGAGTGACCCCCACTCATTGGGACGTTTCCGTGTCAATGGTGCACTACCTCATATTGATATGTGGTATGATGCCTTTGGTGTGAAAGATGGTGATAAATTATTCGTTCCAAAAGCAGAACGATTGCCCCTTTGGTAACATTTTTTGTTAAAATCGATAAAAAATGCCGTCGTAAATATAAATTTACGGCGGTTTTTTCTTTGTAATTAAAAAAAATGTGTATCTTTGCATCAATATATTACTAATCGTCTACGTAATGAACGACAATATTTCTAATTTTGAACAAACGCAGCGGACGGTAAGACCGCAAGAGATGCTGCAGCGGACATCGCGTCCACAAATGAGTGAACAGCCTGTTCCGCAAATGATGCAGCAACAAAGACAACAACAGGCAGCAGGCAAGGAATGCCCTTATTGTGGAGCTATCAATGAACTTGAGGCTATGTTCTGTGCACAGTGTGGACAACCTATCAGCAAGACGACGTGTCCTCATTGTGGTGCTGAACTTGATGCTGATGCAGACTTTTGTGAAGTTTGCCATCACTATATCCGTAAAGATGTGTGCTCTTTTTGTGGTTGTCATTTGTCAGGTGCTGAGGCTTATTGTCCAGAATGTGGTAGTCCCAGAGGTGGATTGGTATGTCCCACTTGCCACTCGCTCAATGATTTTGCTTTCTGCAAGAAATGTGGCACAGCCTTGACAGAAGAGGCCAAACTGATGGTCAAGCAGTTACAGAAGAATCCTGACTATCAGCAGTTGTTAGAGATAGTGCAAGACTACTCTAAACTGGAGAACGCCTTGCCATACTCTTCTGAACGCGATGTCGTTCGTGAACAGAATTGTCAGAAATTACGTGAACGAGTACTCACCTTGTTGCAAAAAGACGAAGGTGTGGAAATACCTATTATTCCCAAGACGGTGTCAAATAGAATGACGAGGGAGGAGTTGGAAGACCAGAAGGCTATTAAGGTTAAGATGCTTTCGGCTATCTTGGAAAAGCTTGCTGTGCCCCCTTCAGCATCTCCAGTTAAGGCACGCAATTATGCGATGGCCAGCAAGCCAACTGGCGTGAGACTGGCATGGGTATGCAATTATAAGCATGCTATGCATAGTAGCCCATGTGGATGTGCCAAACCCCATCTTGGAGGTAAATGGGTAGTGTTAGGCAAGAATAGTTCTGCGGAAATTAAAGATGATAAATAATAATGGACGAGACCATACGTAAGCCCGATGCGGCCACAAATCCCCAGCAGACAGCTGCCCCACAGGATATGTCTGCGACTATCCGTGTTGATAGTCCTCAGCGTTCTTTTGGTTCCTCAGCAAATAATGAGATCACAGTAAGACCTGATGATTCTGCTGTCTATATGGAAACTGATATTAGTGCAGACTTTATACTTAAAGGAAAGACATATCATAGTATCAAGTGTATCAGCGATAATTCTGGTGAAGCACAGGTTTTCCTTGTTTCGAACAATGAAGGTGAAAAGGTATTGAAGATATACTATCCCAACTTCACCATCAAGAAAACGTTGATGCGTATTATTCAGAACTTCAACATGGAGATGATAGTCAAGATTGTGGACTATGGTAAGACCTATGTTGACGGAAAGAATCGCGATTATGAACTGATGGAGTATCTGCGTGGTGGTACGCTAAGTGATTATGATTTGGACGGCGACTTCAATCAATTCAGGCGTATTGCATTGCAAGCTGCTGCTGCATTAGCTTACTGTCACCAGAACAATGTGATTCACAAGGATATTAAACCAGGCAACTATTTCTTCCGCGATACAAAGCATAAGGAGATTGTGCTTGGCGACTTTGGAATCTCGACTGTGATGGAAAATGACGAGAAGCTACATCGTACAACTCAGGCTCGTACACCTGTATATGCTGCTCCTGAAATGTACAATGATGTGATTGATGGTGAGGTGGAAATCACACCAGCTGTCGACTTCTATTCATTAGGTATCACTTTGATGACGCTCTGGTTGGGCGAAAATCCTTTGAGCCAGAATGAGCGAGTCATGATGCGCAAGAAGAATGAAGGTCGTCTGCCTCGCATCAATGAATTGCCAGAGCGTGTCAAGATGATTGTCATGGGACTGACATCAGTCAATCCGCAGAGTCGTTGGGGCTATGACGAAGTTGAGCGCTGGTTCTTGGGTGAGGATGTGAGTGTTGATATCACATCGCCATTGCTTAAGTATCGTAGCTTTGTAGTGGATCCTGAACGTAATCTGGTTGCAGATAATGTCCATGAACTTATTCCACTGTTGCTTGACAACGAGCGCCTGTCGTGCAGTTATCTCTATAATGGAAGAATTGCAGGATGGCTGGAACAATGTGGTAATGTGAAACTGAGTTCGGCAGTCAAGGATATTGTGGTTAACAGATATCCTGCTGACCAGATGGCAGGTCTGATGTCTGCCATCTATATGATGGAACCGACTTATCCCTATGAAGACATCAAGGGCAATAAATGTGATGATATCCACAGTCTGGCTATATCTGTATTGAGTTATCAGGAGGAATACGCTCTATCGCTGGTTAACCCGAATGACAGACTATTCCTGTATCTGGAATCTCACACCAAGGCTGACGTCAATCGCCTGCGTAGTTATTTTACTGCTGATGCTAACTTTGACGGACGTGTGGCTGTGCTTCGACTGGTCTACGAAATAGACAGGGATATTCCTTTCTTGGCCAAGTTCCCTTCTTCTACTGTTGAGGAGATATCACATTCGTTTGGCTACGAGAATTGTAGTGATGACGAATGGAACAGTTTGACTGATGGCCGTTTGCTCTCTTGGATGTATTGTCGTGAGGACGCCATGGCATGCGAGGCTTTGCGCATTATGACACAAGGACAAAAGCCTTCACGTTCGTTGGCATATAAGGTGCTTTACAATTTGGATCGAGAGGCTGCTTATGATTTGCGTGATGCTGATACACCTTTTAAAGTAGGTGAGGTAATGGCTCGTCAGCTGATTGGTTGGCAGTCGCTTGACGATGTTGCATTTAGTGAGAAGATAGCAGACTATAACGACCCCAATGGACGTTTCTTCTATTTCGCCCAGTTGCATGGCTGGATAGACCAGATTAGTCAGGCTCGTGCCTGCTTTGACCTGAAAAGCGAAGAGAATCGTGAACGTCTTGGTGCGTACGATCTGCGTACTGCTGCCTATCGTTTCTGTCGTATTCTGGGTGCTATCCCATCATATCAACTAGAGGATGGTACTATTTTGAAATCGCCTCAAACGATGGATAAGTTAGCTTATCGTCCTCAGTTAATAGCAGCCATCAAACGCGGTTCTTTGAGTCAATGGATGTCAGTGTTCTATCATGAAGACCCGCATAATGAATTTCTGGAGACCTATAGCTACGAGCATAAGTTGGAAGAATGGATTAATGAGTTGGGTGAGATAGATGCGCATCATAAATATTATAAGCGCTTTTGTGATGCACGTAAGCAGACAGCCAACAAATATCAGGAAGTTCGTCAGAGCTACTTCCATGCTAAGCGTAAGGAGCAAATTTGGCGTGGTGTATTCTTTGCATTAGCTGCTGTATGGCTGTTGTTGGTGATAATCTTTGGGGTACCATCTAAAGAATATGTTCTACAACATCCCATGCTGACGATTGGCGTTCCTGTAGGAGGAGCTACTGCGTTGATTCTGGCCTCCAGAGCATACTTCCGTGGCTATGGCTTCCTTATTTCCAGCCTTTGGGGACTGATTGGTTACTTGTCTGCGTGGATACCAGCGACGGCACTACGTTATGTGAATGATTCCTTCCCCAGCATGTTTGTGCCAGCGATTGTCGTCATTACCTTAATATATATTATAATATGTCACTTTACCGACTATCGTAGTGTGACTAAGGGTGACAGCCAACTGGTTAGCGAGGTGATGGACGATCATGATATCAAGTCTACGTTGTTGGAACCACTCTATTTCACTTTCAAACAAAGGTCATTCCGTTTCAAAGGCTCTAAGTTTGGTCTGCTTGACGATGTGGCTAATCAGGTCCGCTCTATCAGTGGTGAGTCCGTGATTCACTATATTCTATGGAGTCTGATGGTTGGCATGTTGGTGGCTGAGTTGGTTGTATTTAGTCCGAACTTGTTGAATATTAATAAGTCTGATATCGGCAATAAGATTAGGGTTCAGCCTACAGAAGTTGTCGACCAGATACAAAATGATAATGATGCAGAATAAGTTATGATTTGTGAGCAATGTCATAAGGAAAACCGCTCGATAGCGAAGTTCTGTAAGTGGTGTGGACACCCGCTTGTATCCCTCAATGTACTCGACCGAATGGTGGGCCTTGATGAGGTGAAGCAACAGCTGAAAACAGTTGTTGATACTTATACCTATCTCCATTCGCGCAGAGACGTGATGAATGTGCGCCTCAGCGTAAATACCATTATTATTGGTGAGACGGGTACGGGTAAGACGGCACTGGCAGAGGTGATACGTGACTACTTCTATCAGCACAAGATTATTGAGAGTCCTAAGTTGACGATGGTTGATGCTGTTGACTATCAGCGTTTCGTTGAAAAATGGGATGAAAATGTCAAGAATGCCAAAGGAGGTATTTTGTTCTTCGATAATGTCCAGAAACTTCTGCCAGACCGTTATTCTAATCAGGTGAACCCCCTTGACAAACTTTTTGTCGAGATGGACAAATGGGATGAGAATCCTATTGTGATGATTGCTGGTTTGCCCAAGGGACTTGACGATTTCCTCACTGCCAATCCAGCAGCACAGAACCGCTTTAAATATATGTTCCGTCTACCAACCCCTGGCTATACGGAATTGTGTGATATCTGTAAGCAGGAACTACAATCAAAATATGGACTCTCCTCTTATTCTCCTGAAGCAGAACGTAAGTTGTTACGTTTCTTCCAATATCAGGTGAAAATCAAAGACGATACCTTTGGTTATGCCCATTTGGCTGTGAAAACTGCCGAGGACATCTTTACGTCGTTTATCAGCCGTGGTTCACAAGCCACCATGGTAGAGGAAACGGATATTCGTGGTTATGTACCAGAGGAAAGGACTTTGGAGGATATCTTGAGTGATCTCGACCACTATATTGGTATGGACGAGGTGAAGAAGGCTGTTCGTGAGATAGCATTCACTGTTCATAACAATGTACAACGTGCACAACGTGGACTTGGTGAACAAGAGAAGGCTGGTATCCATATCGTGCTGACTGGTAATCCAGGTACTGGTAAGACGACTATTGCCCGTAAGTTGGGCGAAATCATGGAGGCTATCGGATATCTGGATAGTGGACATGTTGTAGAGGTAGACCGTTCTAAGATGGTTAGTCCGTATCAGGGCGAGACGCCTAAGGTGGTTGACCGTTTGTGTGACAAGGCCATGGGTGGTATCCTCTTTGTTGATGAGGCCTATACCTTAGTACCCCTTAGTAGTGGTGGTGAACGTGACCAGCAGGGTACACAGGCATTGGAAACGCTGATGAAGCGCATGGAAGACGACCGAGGCAAGTTTATTGTCATCGCAGCAGGCTATCGCACAGAGATGGAAAACCTGTTCCGCATCAATCCTGGTGTACGCAGCCGTTTCAGCTATTTCCTGAATATCGAGGACTACAATCCCGATCAGCTGTTCCAGATTATGGAAGTGTTTGCCAGCGACAAGAAATATCAGTTTACACCTGAGGCTCGTGAGTTGACGCTCAAGATGATTACTGAGCTTTATAACTCGCGTGATAAGGACTTTGCCAATGGTCGTACTATGCGTCAGCTGTTTGAGAAGATTTGCACGAAGCAGGCTGAGCGCATGCAGAAGCTTGACATCTCTACACTCAGCAATGAGCAGTTGATGACCATCGATGTAGCTGACATTCCATATGAGGCTCCAAAGGCTGTTGATTACACAGAGTGTCTGGCTAAGCTTAATGGTATGGTTGGTTTGGCTGCAGTTAAGAAGGAAATTTCCAACTTGGCAGCCTTCCTCAATCTGCAGATTCGTCGTGGAGAAACCAATACATTCCAGGGCAAGCATTATGTGTTCTCTGGTAATCCTGGTACTGGTAAAACTACTGTGGCTCGTATCATGGCTGATGTTTTCCGTACTTTAGGCATCCTGTCACGTGGTCAGTTGGTAGAGGCGGACCGTTCTAAGTTGGTTGCAGGCTTTGCCGGTCAGACAGCCATTAAGACCAACCAGCTGATTGATTCTGCTATGGGTGGCGTGCTGTTCATTGATGAGGCCTATACACTTAAATCAAATGATCAGGATTCGTTTGGTGCTGAAGCCATTGATACCTTGCTCAAGCGTTTGGAGGACGATAGAGGAAAGTTTATCTGTATTGTTGCAGGTTATACTGATAACATGCACGACTTTATCGATTCTAATCCAGGATTGAAGAGCCGTTTCACACAGACCATTCACTTCGATGATTACACGCCCGATGAACTCACCCAGATATTCCTCAACCTCTGTAAGGGTAAGAACTTTACTGTTGACGAAGAAACTCAGGGTGCGATTCATCGTCAGTTCGAGCAACTTTATTTGCGTCGTGACAAGAACTTTGGTAATGCTCGTGAAGCACGCAGGATGTTCGATCAGGCTGTTGAAAAGCAGAGCCAGCGTCTTGTAAACATGATGGGCAATCCAGACTTCAAGGACGACGATATATATCGTATCACAAGTGCTGATCTGGAGGTTACTCAGAGCGAGAAGGTTCGTCCACTCGACGAGGTTCTCAACGAACTCGACGAGTTTATCGGCATGCGTTCAGTGAAGAATATGATTCGCCGTCTGGCAGTACAGAGCATGTTCATGAAACAGCGTGCTGCTATGGGTGCCGGTAAGGTTCAGCAGATGTCTATGAACTTTATCCTGACAGGTAATCCTGGTACTGGTAAGACGTCTGTTGCTCGTAAGATGGGTGAGATTTTGCAGGCTATGGAAATTCTTCCCACTAGCCGAGTGATTGAGGCTAGTCGTGCTACGTTGGTTGGTAAATATATGGGTGAGACGCCCAAGATTGTGAACAATATGTGCGACAAGGCTATGGGAGGTATCCTATTTATCGATGAGGCTTACACGCTTTCATCTGAGAACGACCAGTATGGTAAGGAGGCTATCGATACGCTAATGAAACGTATGGAGGATGACCGTGGCAAGTTTGTGGTGATTGCTGCAGGCTATAAGGATGAGATGGAAACCTTCCTAGCTGTCAATCCTGGTTTGGGCAGCCGCTTCTCTCACAAGATGCACATAGACGACTATAATGAAGATGAGTTGTTGGCTATCTACAAGAAGATGGCACAGAAGGACAACTACAAGTTGTCGCCTGAGGCAGAGTTCAAACTGTTGGATGTTATCTGCCGTATGGTGGTCACCAAGTCAGAATCCTTCGGCAATGCCCGTGAGATGCGTAACATGCTCGATCAGACTATCCAGCAGCTCTCCATGCGTGTTAGCCAGATGGATCAGTCGGAGGTGACACCAGAGACTTATCAATTGATTATGCCAGAAGATATTAATGAAAATATATGATAATCTGTCCGAATTGTAAAGAAGAAATAGAAGATAGATCGCACTTTTGTGACCAGTGTGGTCAAGAGTTGGCGTATTGTACTAACTGCGGACGTGTTGGTAAAGGTCGTCGCTGTACTCATTGCGGTGGCTTGATGGTTAGTCCAGACAACTTAGAAAAGAAGGAAGCCAATGCTATTTCCAGGTCTGTTTCCGTAAATGCAGCAAGTCTTTCATTCAATCAGGTGACACAAGCCTCATTGCGTGAGCCAGAGCCAGACGTGCCCCAGCATCCCGTCGCAAGTAAGAGCGGTATACCATCGTTGACCCTATACAACCCATCTCTCGACATCCGTATGGTTGGTGTTAATGGTGCTGTTATTGGTCGCCGTCAAGGACCATATCAGCAATTGTTTGAAGGCAATATGTTTATCTCTGGTGTTCATGCTCAGCTCATTTATAAGCCTGATACCGGATGGTGCATCATCGATAAGCATTCGTCTAATGGTACAAAGCTTAATCAGCGTGACCTTCTTCCAGATGTACCGATGTCTATTAAGTCGGGTGACATTGTAACTCTTGCAAATATTAATTTGCAGGTTAGTGTGAATTGATAAAAGAATAAAGATGTTTTAGGATTAATAATACTTATGAGTAGAATTGTATTAACAGCAGCCAGTCGCGTAGGTTGTATTAGAAGCAACAACGAAGACATGGTGTTGGCTTATGACAAATTTGTGCGTAGTGACGCTTATCGTACTGAATTTTTGACCGAAAACACAGATCGCTTCGTCATCGCACTCGCTGACGGTATGGGCGGTCATCGTGCTGGTGAAGTTGCCAGTGAGGAAACGCTTGCTAGTCTTAATTTTTTTATTAGTGATATTCCTCGTGGCTTGTCTATTAGCGAGTTTAACGAGACCATGTTAGAATGGCTTCATCATATTAATGATACTATTAACCGTCGAGGTCATTCCGATCCATCATTGTATGATATGGGTACGACCTTGGTTGGTGTCATCTATTATGGTGGTAAGTATTTTTGGCTCAATTGTGGCGACAGTCGTTTATATCGCTTGCGTGATGGCAAATTGGTTCAGTTATCAACTGACCATTCGCTCAGCAATGCCCAAGGTGAGAAGAAACATTCCAATATTATCACGAATTGTATTGGTGCGGGTTGTAAGAATTCCTATCTCGACCTATATGAATTTACTAACGATGTCATGTCTGGTGATACCTATATGTTATGTTCTGACGGACTGAATGATATGGTGAATCACGAAGATATAGAGAAACTGATGAATGAAGGAAGCACCGCTAATGGCTTGTGTGAAGTTGCTATTGAGGCTGGTGGCTTCGATAATGTTTCTGTGTGTGTCTTCCATGTGGAATAAAGAATGTTGTTAATCGTCAAATAGTAATTAGTTAGATGCCTTTAAGATTACCAGACAGATTACCTGCCATTGAGTTGCTGAAGCATGAGAACATCTTTGTGATGGATTATACTCGTGCTCATATGCAGGATATCCGTCCTTTGAAGATTGTTATTCTCAACTTGATGCCGCTGAAGATAACAACAGAGACAGACTTGGTACGTCTCTTATCGAATACGCCCTTACAGTTGGAAATCAATTTTATGAAGCTGAAGAGCCATACCCCCAAGAATACACCTATAGAGCACATGATGATGTTCTACCGCAGTTTCGAGGAGATGCGTACTGAGAAGTATGACGGCATGATTATTACTGGTGCGCCAGTTGAACAACTGGAATTTGAGGATGTTGGCTATTGGGAGGAAATGAAGGAAATCTTCGCGTGGGCGCGTACGCACGTGACGAGTACCTTATATATTTGTTGGGCAGCTCAGGCTGGACTCTACTACCATTATGGTATACCCAAGTACCCGTTGCCACAGAAGATGTTTGGTATCTTCCCACAGCATACACTTGATCCTCAATTGCCCATTTTCCGTGGATTTGATGATGTGTTCCAGATGCCTCATAGTCGTCATACAGAATTGCATCGTGAAGATATTCTGGCCAATCCTGAACTGCAGCTCATAGCAGAGTCGCCTGATAGTGGCGTTAGCATTGTGATGGCCCGTAATGGCCGTGAATTCTTTATTACTGGACATTTGGAATATGCGCCTGACACGCTCGACAAGGAGTATCGTCGCGACAAGGATGTGCGTAAGGATGTTGATGTTCCGCGTAACTATTATCGTCATAACGACCCGTCGCAGCCTCCTTTGGTGACATGGCGTGCTCACGCCAATCTGCTCTATAGTAACTGGATAAACTATTACGTCTATCAGGAGACACCTTACGATATTAATCAGATTAAATGACGCAATTGGAACTGCTGGCTCCTGCCAAGAATCTGGAGTGTGGAATAGCTGCTATCAACCATGGTGCCGATGCAGTCTATATCGGTGCTCCACGTTTTGGCGCTCGTGCTGCAGCAGGCAATAGCGTCGATGATATCCGTACGTTGTGTCAACATGCTCATCAGTTTGCTGCACGTGTCTATGTGACAGTCAATACCATTCTGTATGATGATGAACTGCAAGCCACGCAGCAACTCATCCAACAACTGTATGATGTTGGAGTCGACGCCATCTTGGTGCAGGACATGGGCATCTTGAAGATGTCGTTGCCACCGATTGCTTTGCATGCTTCGACGCAGACTGACAATCGTACTGTCGACAAGATTCGTTGGTTGCACTCTTTAGGGTTCCACAGGGTCGTACTGGCGCGTGAATTGTCTGTCGACGAGATTACTGAGATTCATCATCAGGTGCCCGATGTCGAACTGGAGGTGTTTGTTCATGGTGCCCTTTGTGTCAGCTACAGCGGTTTGTGCTATGTGTCTCAGCATTGTTTCCAGCGTTCAGCTAATCGCGGCGATTGTGCCCAGTTTTGTCGCATGAAGTTTGATTTGCTCGATGCCGATGGCCATGAATTGGAACACCAGCGTCATTTGTTGTCTCTGAAGGACTTGAACCAGCTACAACATCTCGAAGAGTTGATTGTGGCTGGCGCCTGTTCGTTTAAGATAGAAGGTCGCTTAAAGGATGTTGCCTACGTCAAGAATGTTGTTGCGGCCTACAGTCAGCGTCTTGATGCCATTATTGCCAAGCAACCTAATTCATATTGCCGGGCCTCGAAGGGTAGGGTGTCTTATTCGTTTACACCCAATCTAAAAAAGACGTTCAATCGTGGCTTTACTTCTTATTTTCTGCATGGTCGGCAGCTGGATATCTTTTCGCCTGACACGCCCAAGGCTATGGGTGAATTTGTCGGCACGGTCAAAGAGTTGCGTCGCGATTCTTTTAATGTGGCTGGTACTGCGTCGTTTGCTAATGGCGACGGCTTGTGTTTTATTAATGCCGACCACGAGCTAGAAGGTTTTCGTGTCAATCGTGTTCAGGGCAACCGCCTTTTCCCGTTCCAAATGCCTCAGAACCTGCATGCAGGGTTGGCGCTCTATCGCAATTACGACCAGGAGTTCGAACGTCTGCTGTCTCGTCCTACAGCTGAACGTAAACTGCCCATATCGATGCATCTGTCGACTACCGATGATGGTTTCTGTTTGTCAGCGAATGGCATGAGTGTTTCTGTTCCTTGCGAACATCAGGTAGCAAACAAGCCACAGCACGACAATATCCAGCGGCAGTTGTCTAAATTGGGTGGAACGGTTTACGAATGCGCTGATGTGACGTTCGATGACGGTTTTGCTTATTTCATTCCGAATAGCGTGCTTAGCGAACTGCGCCGCTTGCTGGTAGATGCGCTTAACGGGGACGGTTCTCGCTGTGTCATGCCTATGACACAGGAGAACCGTCCCCAATATACCCCACCGCATATCTACGACTACCCCTATCTCTACAACATCGCCAACCGCTTGGCTGCCGACTTCTACGGCACTAAGGATACGACGGCCTATGAGCTTCATGGTGGCGATGGCCCTGTGATGCAATGCCGTTATTGTCTGCGTTATGCCATGGGCCATTGCGTCAAGCATGGTGGTCTTAAACCTACTTACAAGTATCCGCTCTATCTGCGCTTGGCTGATGGCAGGCGCTTTCGTCTGGAGTTCGATTGCAAACATTGCCAAATGAATGTCTATGCGGAGTAGGGGTGTGCTTTATATTATCTTGTGTTTGTTGCTGACGGCGTGCTACAATCACGGTCAGAAGACGCCTGATGCTTGGGATCTGAGCAAGCAACAGCTTGACTCCATATCCTTCTCTACGACGCATCACTATACACAGAACTATAATTTTCTGGTACGCTCCGAGTTGCTGCCGTTGGCTGATAATAATGGCGATATGGCTTTCGACACGATGTATGTCACGAAAGGACAGCGTATCGTGGTAGCTGACATTGAGACCATTCCGACGGATACCATTGATTCTGTTTGGGTAAAGGTGGCTCGCGACCAGATTACTCAGGGTTGGATTCGCGAGAGCGAGCTCCTGAATGCGGTATCGCCTGACGACCCTATTTCACAGTTCATCGACGTATTCTCTGACACTCACCTGCTGGTATTCCTGGCGTTTTGTGTGGTTGTAGGTGGAGTCTATGCTATGCGCAAACTGTTACGACGTAATGCCTATATTGTGCATTTCAACGACATCGATTCCTTCTATCCCACGCTGTTGTGTATTCTCATGGCTTGCTCTGCTACAGCCTATGCCACCATCCAAATTTTTGGGGCGGAACAGTGGCGACACTACTATTTCCATCCTTCGCTCAATCCCTTCAATCTTCCTTTTACGCTTGGGCTTTTTATTAGTTCTGTTTGGGCTATCATCATCATCGGTGTGGCTGCCGTAGATGATACCATCCGTCGTCTTCAGGCCTTTGATGCGCTTATTTATCTGTTCGGACTTGGTGCTGTTTGTGCTGTGTTATATGTTGTGTTTAGCATCCTGACGCTCTACTATATAGGCTATCTTCTTCTTCCTGCTTACATATTCTTTGCCCTGAGGCGATGGTTCCAACATGCCCGTACTCCTCTGCGTTGTGGTAACTGTGGAGCCGCACTTCAGCAGAAGGGTGCCTGCCCGCATTGTGGCTCCATAAATGTCTGAAAAACCTCGAAAAATTTGGTTTTTCGCTCGATTTGCACTACCTTTGCAGCCGCAAATGAGAAAAGAGATGAATTTTAAGGCCGCTTTATTCGATTTGGACGGTGTGGTATTCGATACTGAACCGCAGTACACCGTGTTTTGGGGACAGCAATGTCGTGAGTACCATCCAGAGCATCCAGGACTGGAACAAGAGATTAAAGGTCAGACGCTGGTTCAGATATACGACGCATGGTTTTCAGGACCGCTGGAAGCTGAGCAGGTCGTCATTACCGAACGCCTGAACAAGTTCGAGCAACAGATGCATTATGACTATATTGCAGGCTTTCTCGACTACATTACATCGTTACGCCAAAAGGGTGTGAAGACGGCTGTTGTGACAAGTTCTAACCAGCCTAAGATACAGGCTGTCTATCAGTCACATCCTGAGTTTCGCAGTCTGTTCGATGCCATCCTGACGTCAGAGGATTTCGAACGTTCCAAGCCCGATCCAGACTGCTATCTGAAGGCTGCTGAACGTTTAGGCGTGACACCTGATGAAAGTGTTGTCTTCGAGGATTCCTTCAATGGTTTGAAGTCGGGTAGGGCAGCCGGCATGTTTGTCTATGGGCTGGCTACAACGAACAGCGCCGAGAAGATTGCCCCACTTTGCGACCAAGTGATTAATGATTATACATTATTATAAATATAAAAAGATTATGGCAGGATATTTAGTTTCAGACAACCGTAAGGTTACGACCCATCGCCTCATAGAGATGAAGCAGAAGGGCGAGAAGATTTCAATGCTCACCAGTTACGACTATACCATGGCCGGTATTGTTGACAAGGCTGGTGTTGACGTGATATTGATAGGCGATTCAGCCTCGAATGTGATGGCAGGTCATCAGACTACGCTGCCCATTACTGTCGACCAGATGATATATCACGCCAGTGCCGTGGTTCGCGCCGTGAGCCGTGCTTTGGTGGTGTGTGACATGCCCTTTGGCTCCTATCAGGTGAATGCTGCTGAGGGTGTCACCAATGCCATTCGCATTATGAAGGAGAGCGGTTGCGATGCCCTGAAGTTGGAGGGTGGCGTTGAGATTATCGACACCGTGAAGCGTATTCTTGATGCTGGTATTCCCGTCATGGGTCATCTGGGTCTAACCCCTCAGAGCATCAATAAGTTCGGAACCTATGCCGTCCGCGCCAAGGAAGAGGCTGAGGCCGAGAAACTGATTTCTGATGCCAAACTGCTGGCCGAGACAGGCTGCTTTGGTGTCGTATTGGAGAAGGTGCCTGCTCAGTTGGCAGCCCGTGTTACCAGTGAGATTTCCGTTCCTACAATTGGTATTGGTGCTGGTAATGGCTGTGACGGTCAGGTGCTGGTAGTGGCCGATATGCTGGGTATGACCCAGGGCTTCTCGCCACGCTTTCTGCGTCGCTATGCCAACCTCAACGAAGTTATCACCGATGCTGTAGGCCACTATGTCACCGATGTCAAGAGCGGCGACTTCCCTAACGAATCAGAGTCTTATTGATGAACAACCAAAACACACCAGTACATATACGTCTCTGGCATCATGAGTTTTGGCTGTTGGTCATTGCTGATTTGCTGCTCACGATGTCGGTATATATGCTGATACCCACCTTCCCGCAATGGTTGATGGCTGAACAGCAGCTGACGCCTGCGCAGACGGGTATCTCTATGGCTGCTTTTGCTCTCGGACTGTATCTGTTTGGCTCCCAGTGCTCGTGGTTGGTACAGCGATACCGTCGCAATATGGTCTGCATCTGGGCCATTGCTGCGTTGGCACTTAACGTGTTAGTGCTGGGTTATTTCAGTCCGCTGACTACTTTCGCTAGGGCTTTGATACATCGTGTGGCCTTGGGAGCTGCTTTCGGACTGACCCAGATGGTGCTGACGTCCACGCTCATCATTGACACTTGCGAGTCACACCAGCGAACTGAAGCCAATTTCGGAGCAGCTTGGTTTTCGCGCTTTGCCTTGTCGTTAGGTCCTTTAGTGGGATTGGCTGTTGCCCTTTTGCCTGCTCATCGCTATCTGGCGCCACTCGGCTGCCACCTCTCGCAGATGACGTCAATCCTCTTTGTGTCAGGCATTCTTGCACTTGTCAGCCAGCTGCTCATCAGTCGGGTGTCGTTTCCGTTCCGCACACCTGAAGAGGGCGTGTCCGTCGTGTCGCTCGACAGATTCTTTCTGCCCAGCGGTTTCGTACTTTTCTTTAATCTGCTGCTCATCAGTACAGTTATCGGACTGATACTCTCGTTGTCTATGTCGCTGTTGTTCTATGCCTTGATGATGGGTGGTTTCCTGCTGGCGTTACTGGCCCAGCGCTTCGTGTTTCGCAATGCCGAGCTGAAGAGCGAGGTCATTAGCGGACTCATCCTGCTGTTGGCTTCTTTGCTCGTATTGTTGGTCTATCCCACAAGTCTAGTTGCACCATTATTGATTGGTACTGCAGTCGGCATCATCAGTTCACGCTTCCTGCTGTTCTTTGTCAAACTGAGTCGTCATTGCCAGCGAGGCACCTCGCAGAGCACCTATTTTCTGAGTTGGGAAACTGGTCTGACCTTGGGCCTTGGCTTGGGCTATGGCCTGTTCTACGATGCGCGCGACGTGCTGATTTACACCTGCTTGGCCGTTACGGTAACGTCTCTGCTCATGTATCATTTTTTGACACATTGCTGGTTCTTGAAACATAAAAATCGTTGATATCGATGGTTTTTTGCATTTTTTTGTTGTAAAATGCCCCTCATTTAAAATATAATTAGTAACTTTGCAATCTGAATATTGGAAATATTTCATAGAAACTCAGATATAAACTATGGTGAATAGTGACACAAAAAAGGTTAAGGCCTCTCCAATTGACTTCGGCAAAATTTACAAAGATTTGTTGAAGCATAAGAAACTTTATTATAAAATTCTTCCTACAGCCTTTATTGTGGCTGCAATCTATGCGTTAGGCCTGCCGAATTACTATACTTGTACTGTAAAATTAAGCCCTGAGCTTTCCAGTACGCGTTCTACATCTGGTTTGGCATCTTTGGCCAGTAGTTTTGGTATTAAAATAGGTACTGGTTCTGCGGGTATGGGTTCTGAAGCCCTGTTCCCAACGCTCTATCCCGACCTGATGAACTCTACCGACTTCAAGACGTCGCTGTTTGAGGTGCCTGTCACTATTGAGGGCAATAAAAAGAAGGGCGAGAAGGACCGCACCATGACCTACTACGACTATCTGAGCAAGGAGCAAAAGAAGCCTTGGTGGTCAGCTGCTATAGGTGGTACCATGAAAGCTATTGCAGGCCTGTTCGGTGGTACTAAGAAGGAAGAAGAGAAAGAAGCTATCAACCCCTTCCGTCTGACCAAGAAACAGACAGCTATTGTCAAGGCGCTTAATAAAAGAGTGGTATGCAATGTTGACAAGAAGACCATGGTCATCACTATCAATGTTACAGACCAGAATGATGTTATTTGCGCAACTATGGCTGATACAGTCAAGAATCGTCTGCAGAACTTCATTACCGAATACCGTACCTCAAAGGCTCGTGTCGATCTGGAGTACAATCAGAAAATCTGCAAGGAGGCTAAGGTCCGCTACGACAAGGCTCGCCACATGTATGCCGATTTCGTTGACCACAACCAGGACATCTTGTTGGAGTCCGTTCGCCAGCGTCAGACCGAGTTGGAGAACGAGATGCAGCTTCAGTATAACGCTTACCAGCAAGTGGCTGCACAGCTGCTGGCTGCCGAGGCCAAGGTGCAGCAGGATACACCTGCTTTCACCACTCTTCAGAGTGCCACCGTACCAGTTCAGAAGACTGGCCCCAAGCGTACCCAGATGTGCCTCATCTTTGTCTTCCTGGCCTTCCTTGCCACCACCGGCTGGATACTCTATAAGGAAGACGACCTGAAGCGCCTGCTCGGCATGTCATAATCAATTTAAAACCAATAACCATTATGAAGAAAAAACTGATCATGCTTTTCGTGCTGCTGACCGCCCTGTTGGCCACCGTCAGCGCACAGTCACTTCGTGTTTTTACCTTTGACAAGAACGGTAAGTTCACCAACGTTCGCAATGCGCCCAACGGCAAGGTTGTCGACCGCATTCCCACCGGCGAGTCAGCCATGATAGGCATCGAGAAACCCACCAACGGCTGGTGGAAGCTGGTTCACAACAACTACAGTACAGGCGATGGTGATGTTAAAATCAAGAGTTCCGACACGGGTTGTTGGATTCACTATTCCGTCTTGGCCATGGACACCCGCAACTATGGTGGTCAGAAACTCGTCTTGCGCAAGTCGCCCGACTCGAAGTCAGCTGCTGTCTATCAGTTTACAGAAGAAATCCTGCTCCGTCCCATGGACATCAAGGGTGACTGGGTGAAAGTCAAAACCATCGACGGCAAGTATACCGGCTGGATAGAAGAAGAATGGCTCTGCGGCAACGCCCTGACCAACTGCTGCTAAACCTAAAATAATGAAGGTTATAGTATCACAGGAAATAGAGAGCGTCTGTCCTGAGTTTGTTGGAGCATGTGTTGAAGCTCAGGTAGTCAACACACCATATAATAGTGAATTATGGCAGGAGATAGAGGCTCTTGGCAATAAGTATCTCGCGGAGCTTACTACTGAATCGCTGAAGGATATGACGAGCATAGCTGCTACAAGACAAGTGTATAAGGCATGCGGCAAAGATCCGTCTCGTTATCGTCCTGCATCCGAGGCATTGATACGAAGAATACTACAAGGTAAGGAGTTGTATCAAAGAGATACCCTTGTTGACCTAATAAATTTGGCATCCATCGCTTTCGGCTATAGCATTGGGGGCTTTGATGCTGACAAGTTCATAGGTGATACGCTGACATTAGGCGTAGGCCGTGAGGGAGAACCATACGAGGGTATTGGTCGCGGTATGATAAACATTCATGGTCTGCCTGTTTATCGTGATGCCGAAGGAGGAGTCGGCACACCCACAAGCGACCATGAACGTACAAAGATGACCATTGACACACGGCATTTGGTGGTACTCATCAATGGCTACGACGGCAATGAGAAAAGAGTCCGTGAGAATGCAGAATACATCCAGTCATTGCTTCGAAAATATTGCCAGAGTAATGGCGGTACATACTTTATATACAAGTAGGATATATTTATCGAACCACGAGTACGAGTTTTAGACATCTTATATCAGACGTCTTCCGTCGTTCAATCCTCGTCGTCTTTGGGACCGTCGCCGCCATTGCCACCGCCGTTGTCACCGCCAGTGTTACCACCATTGTCGCCGGTGTTGTCGCCACCGTTCTGACCTCCGTTCTGGGTGCCAGAACCATTGCCGCTGGTATTACCGCCAGAAGTGTTCTCCTGCTCAGGGTCCTCCACATCGTTGGTGTCGGCGCTGGTGACGCGCTTCACGATCTTGCCGTCCTTGTCGTAGCAGGTGATGGCAATCTTGGTAGCCTGCAGCTCCTCCTTGACCTCCTTCGACGGGGTGAAGATGACGCGACGGGCAGAGATGAGCGAGGTCTTCACGTCCTCCACGTTCTGCACACTCTTCGAACGAACGCCGAAGCGCATAGAGCCTAGTCCAGGCAGGGGCACGTTGTGGCCTTCGGTTGCCCAGGTACGAATGACCTCACCTGCTGCGTCCCATGCGGCCTTGATCACGCCTACGCTGATGCCGCTTCGCTTGGCTGCCTCTTCGATAACCTTGCTGGCGTCTAGCGTGTTGTACAGGTGTGCCGAGAGCACGAATGCCAGCTTCTCGACATTCTTTTCGAACGATACGTTCTGTTGCTTTGCTTTGATTTGAATCATAATGCTTTACTTTTAATGTTGAACAATAGGGTTACTTTTTTTGTCTCGTTTTTGCTGCCTCCGGAGTCTGCACGTGTTGTTCCCGGGAGTGTGCAAGTGTCGGCTTGGGGAGTCTGCAAATGTAGGCGCTCGCGCCTGTTTTCTAAGACACTACAAAGGTACGACATTCGCCGCCACCGTTCTGAGGATGGCTGGCGATGCCGTGCGATTACTGGACTTTTCTACGGTTCTCCCAATTGCTCGACGATAGCTTTTACCTGACGGGGCGTAAACGTCTTGCAGGTGGTTTCGTAGTCTGTCGCTTGCAGTTGTTGCCAGAGCTGGGTGCAGCGGCGAATCCAACTCATCAGGTGGCTCACAGCCGTGCGCGGGCTGCTGTCTAGGAAGTACATCAGAGCCAGTTCCTTCTTGGTGTACGGTCGTATTTTAAAATCATCCATAATAATTTTCAACTTTCAATTTTCAACTTAAGTAACTGAAGTTTCCCACCCTTTGACAGGTGATAAAGACATAGCGAATTGAGTATGAAATAATCAGCAAAACAAAACAGAAATCGAGAAAAATTTCGTAAATTTGTAGTCGCTAAACAAAACAAATGCGAAACGCTTC
>JAFVHO010000156.1 GCA_017474485.1 Prevotella sp. | reverse complement strand
TCGAGGTTGGCAGAACCCTGCAGCAACTTACGAACACGCTCAGGCTCCTTCACACCAGGCATCTCAACCATGATACGGCCTGACTGACCTTCGAGCTTCTGGATGTTAGGCTGAACAACGCCGAACTTATCGATACGGTTACGTACCACGTTGAACGAGTTGTCAACAGCCGACTGCACCTCAGCACGCAGAGCGTTCTCCACCTCCTTGTCGCTAGACTGGGTGCTTACCTTGCCCTTCATCTGCTGGGTAGCAAACACAGCAGCCAAGGGACGACCATTAGCATTCTTCTTCCAGTGTTTGATAAACAGGGAGATAAAGTCATCCTGACTTGTCTCCTCTTCCTTCTTGGCATCTTCCATAGCCTTGCGATAGGTGGCATCGGTCTTGTGGTCAGCCAGCACATCGACAACGTCAGGTACCGACACCTCAAGAATCACGTTCATACCGCCTTTCAGGTCAAGACCCAGACCAATTTCCATCTCACGGCACTGCTTGAATGAATAAATTCCACAGTACACTTTCTCGTTCATGATTGAGTCGAGGTACTCCTGACCAGCTTCCTCACCCATGGCAGCAGCCTTACTTTCGTAATGGCGTGTTACGAATGAGAAGGAAAGGTAGAAGCAGCACACGAGAATCAGAACGACTGCAATAAATTTTACAATTCCTTTGTTTTGCATTTTGTTAATTATATTGTTTTAATTTATGATTCTGCTATTTTAGCCTGCAAATATACTCATTTTTATTCATATACCGAAATTTATCTGCAATTTTCGTTCATTTTTCATTATTTTCCTACCATTTTTAACCAACAAAGTATCGGATAATGGTCACTTGCGTCCATTTCGTTGTCAACTTTGCAGTTATAAGGTTGCAGATGCTGTGAACAGAAAATATGGTCTATACGGAACGAGAAGGCTTTCTGATTATATGACAAACCGATACCCCGTCCTGTTTCTCGGAAGCAATCAGTCAGTTGCTGAGCCATGGCATGACGTGAGTACGAGATGGGGTTATCATTGAAGTCACCACACACAATGAGGGGATATTGGCTGTGCTCTTCCACATACTGTAGCACAGCCCTGATCTGATTCGAGCGGATAGAATTAGCCTCAGCCAGTTTGATTAATAACAACCTCGACTCCGTACGGGCCGAATCACTTGGCATCTCGCCTTTAATAATCTGGCGATACTGTGCACGGTCGTCACGATTGAGATGACAACTCTCAAAATGGTTATTCACCACCACTAACGTATCGTCGTCCATTTTCAGCCACCACGCTACGCTACCATGAGCCAACGAGGCATATTCTATGCGTTCGCGTTTGATGATGGGGAAACGCGTATGAATACCCAGTGTATTGAGACTCTGAGGGTTATTAGCTATCACCATTGTATCGTTATAGGCCCAGTGTTTCTGATATTCCTGAAACACATAGCGACGCCAGGTATCCACATCTTCCTGAATACAGATGATATCAGGCTTCTCATCTGCCAAATACTTTAATACCGTCTCGAAGCCTTGCTCATACTTATAGTTGCCGCCATAAGTGCATACATTATACGACACCAGTTTCAGGGCACCCTCTGGAACATCCTGCGTACTATTCAGGGGCATATATATATTAATAGGTACGTACGCGCACACAAAGCCCAAAACGGATATCCATATCATGCGCCACTTGAAAATGAGCCAAAAGAACAGGAAAGCGAAGTTGACCAACAAAAAGAAGGGGAACGACATACCTATCGTCGACAGCAGTGGATGGTCTGCAGGATTAAGCCTGTCGCTATAGCCCACCAGCAACATTGATATGACCGTCGCCACATTGGCCCCGGCAATCATCTGGACAGTAAATTTCTTCAGTTGCTTAATCACCCCTATAAACTATAAACTGTAAACTGTAAACTAGCTCCGACTTTGGTCAAACAACTTTTTCTTTTCCTCTTTCGTCAGACTATCGTAGCCGCTTTTACGAATCTTGTCGAGAATCGCATCTATCTCTTCTTGATTTTTCCGCTGACGGGCATTATATTCCTCATCGGTCTCACGACGAGGGTCTGACGTATGCTCAGCCTTCATATGCTGCTGGCTTTGTCTTGCATCGTACTTACGTTTCAAATTATCAAAGAACTCCTGTCCCCTACTCCTGCCAAAGCCTGCTGATGAGTCAGGATGCTTCTGCCAGTAACGGATGAGCAGGAAGCCAAACAACATACCACCCAAATGCGCCATGTGAGCCACGCCATCGCCTGGACCACTCATGGCCGAGAACAGTTCGATAGCGATATAACCCACAATCAGCCATTTGGCCTTAATGGGGAATGGGAAAGGAATGATAAACAGTCGTTCGTTAGGAAATATCATGCCGAAAGCTAACAGAATGCCATATACTGCACCCGATGCACCTATCGTTGTCCACAGATTGATATAGGCATCTGTCGTCATCTGCACGCCACCTGCATTCACATACTGATAGGCAGCTATATCCTCCATCGAGTACGTGATATACTGTACCAACTCCTGCGTAAAGCCTGCGCCGACGCCACAACAAATGTAATAAAAAAGGAATTTCTTAGGACCCCATACACGCTCTATCACCGAACCAAACATCCACAAGGCAAACATATTAAACAGGATATGCGTAAAACCACCATGCAGAAACATATAGGTGATAAATTGGTAGATATGGAATTCACTTGCCAAGAAGAAGTGCAAGCCCAGCATTCTCGCCAGGTCAATGCCACTGCGTTCAAGCACAAATGTGGCAATGAATGCCAGGACATTCACCACCAACAGATTCTTGGTCATTGTAGGTATATTGTTCATCTCTGAATTTACATTTAGCCAATTTGCAATTTACACTTTATTCAACAATTTCTCGCTTTTCGCGCACAAAATTACTAAAAATATCCGTTTTAATGCACAAAAATGGGTTATATCCAACTTTTTTTCATTAAAAACTTATTTTTTTTCGCTTTTTTGTTTGTTTTGTCAAAGGATTCTCTTATATTTGCAGCAGAAAAATGACTTAAACCATTTATATTCACATTTTAAAACAACAAAATTATGAACAAGACAGAATTAATTGAGAAGATTGCACAAGGTGCTGATTTGACAAAGGCTGACGCCAAGAAGGCTCTCGACGCTACAATTGAGGCAATCAAGGGTGCTCTGAAGAAGGGTGACAAGGTTCAGCTCGTAGGTTTCGGTACGTTTGACGTCGTTAAGAAGCCCGCTCGCGAAGGTATCAACCCCGCTACCAAGCAGAAGATTAAGATTGCTGCTAAGAAGGTTGCTAAGTTCAAGGCTGGTGCTGAGCTCGCAGAGGCTGTTAAATAAGCAATTTTGTAAATAAAAAAATAAATACAGGTTGCCCGATGGTAGCCTGTATTTATTTTGGTTCCACATGAACGGCCACATGTGTCTCGTCGCCATAGCGGCTCCGCAACAGGTCCTCTACTTCTGAGGCCTTGTCATGTGCCTCACGCAGACTCATGTCACCATCCATCATAATATGCAGCTCTATGGCATAATGATTGCCAATCCTTCGCGTCCGCAATTCATGAGGCTCGTCCACCCCAGGCACCGATGCCGCCAGCTGCAGGATTTCGTCCTCCACCTCATCGGGTAACGACTGTTCCATCAGATCGCCAATGCCGTCACGCAACAGGAAGATTGCCACCTTGGCAATAAACAAGCCCACGATGACCGATGCCACTGGGTCAAGCACGGCCCACCGCTGTCCTAAAAAGATGGCGCCGCCAATACCCACTGCCGTACCTACTGACGACAACGCATCGCTGCGATGATGCCACGCATTGGCCTCTACAGCCTGAGAATTAAGTTGGCGGGCTTTCATCATAGAATAGCGGTAAACGCCCTCTTTCATGGCTATCGACAGCAAGGCAGCCCACAAAGCCAACAGTCCTGGGGCCGCCAACTGTCCGCCCGTCGCCCAGAAACGGATAGCTACCACACCATGATACACAATGCCGACAGCCACCAGCAACAGCGCGACACCTATCAGCGTCATGGCCAATGTCTCGTATTTGGCATGGCCGTAGTCGTGCGACTTATCCTGCGGTTTACCGCTGATGCGCACAAACAGCAGCACAATGATGTCCGTCAGGAAGTCAGACAACGAGTGTATGGCATCAGCTATCATGGCGGCGCTATGCCCCACGAAGCCTGCTATAAATTTGAAGAGCAGCAACAACATGTTGACTGCTCCTCCTATAATCGTAACTTTATATATTTCTTTGTTACGTTCCACGTCTCAGATTTCTGATTCCTTACTTCGGCTGCTTGCCAATATAGGCGAGAATACCACCGTCGACATACAGCACGTGACCATTAACAGCGTCAGAAGCATGAGAAGCCAGGAACACTGCGGGGCCACCCAGTTCAGAGGGATCAAGCCAACGACCAGCAGGCGTCTTGGCGCAGATAAAGCTGTCGAACGGATGACGGCTGCCATCTGGCTGCTTTTCACGCAGAGGTGCAGTCTGTGGTGTGGCAATGTAACCCGGGCCAATACCATTACACTGGATGTTATATTCACCATACTCTGAGCAGATGTTACGGGTCAGCATCTTCAGACCACCCTTAGCGGCAGCGTATGCAGATACTGTCTCACGACCCAGCTCGGACATCATCGAGCAGATATTGATAATCTTACCCTCACGGCGCTCCATCATTTCAGGCACTACAGCAGCTGAGCAGATGTAAGGAGCCACCAAGTCAACATCGATAACCTGCTGGAACTCGGCACGCTTCATCTCATGCATGGGGATACGCTTAATGATACCGGCATTGTTGACCAAGATGTCAATCTGACCCACCTCGGCATGAATCTTCTCGACCAGTGCTTTTACTGCATTCTCGTCAGTCACGTCGCAGACATAACCCTTGACGTTGGTGATGCCAGCTTCCTTGTAGTTGTCCAAACCACGCTGCAGGGCTGCTTCGTTGATGTCGTTGAAGATGATGTTCTTAATGCCAGCAGCTACGAAAGCCTTAGCAATGTTGAAACCAATACCGTAAGATGCACCAGTAATCCAAGCGTTCTTACCTTCCAAAGAAAAAATGTTTGCCATAATAGTTTGTTTTTAAAAAGTTTTTTTATTATTTGTCTTGCGAATTCGTTTCTTTACGTTTTCAATTTGCAAAGATAGCGATTGTTTTTCAAATCGCTATCTTTTTACCCAACTATTTAGAATAGATTAAGAATTCAAGTCATTACAGAGCCTAAAAGCCCAGTTCGTCAAATTCGTAATCCATGTCAGGAGCCAGTCCTGGTATATCCCCTCCAGCATTCTCGTCAAAGACTTCTGTTGCACTTCCAGCCAATAGCTGCTGTTGGATATCAATCTCTACGACCTCTACCTGAGGCGTCATATATGCTTTTTTCTTCATAGTTTAATCCTCCTACTATTATTTAACTACCATTTTCTTTCCGTTTATGATGTAGAGACCCTTATTAGGCTGAGCTACACGCTGACCATTCAGGTTATAATACTCACCTCTGCCCTCTTCCATCTGACTTCTCACATCAGCAATGCCTGTTGTTCCACCACCGAAGTTGATGCTCAACATCGGAGCGCTGGCACCTGTTGCCGTCAGGTAGGCACGGTTGGCTTCTACGGTATTCGTTGAGCCGTCAGCCTTGCGAAAACCAACTTTGTCGTTTTTCTTCGTAAGGATATAACTGCCTGTAGGGACAATCGTCTTCTGATACACACCAGTCAGGGCGTCGCTACTCATCGTTGCAGCCTTCTGCCAAATGCTGGCACCAGTGAAATCATAGTCGCCTTCATCAGCTATTACCAAAACAGGGGTGTTGGCAGGCAGGGTGGTTTCCACCTTAGTAGCCTGAGCGGCGCTGGCACCAGTGGTATAGTTCAGCGTGTAAACTTCAACGCCTGCAGGAATAGTAGCATCAAACGGCAGGATGAGTGTAGCAGCACCAGCATCGCTTACGCTGAGCGTGTAGCTGTAGTCAGCAGCATCGCCTGCATCGTAGAACATCAGCGTTCCGAAGCCCAGTTCGTCGTTCTGTGCACTGACAGTCTCACCACCGGCATTCTTCGTGCGAGCCTGATCTGCCCACATCTGGCTGTAGCGAGCTGCCTTGCCGTTATTCTTTGCATAGGCATAGAACAGTTCCCATGAAGGACGTACTGTTCCGCGAGCATCGCTGCTGATGGCAGTATGCGTCACCTCGCCGTTGTTGTAAGTTGTGAAGGGTACGTTATTGTAGGCATAGCTGCCTGCATCGTTCTTCAGGTTGTACTTTCCAACATATTCAGCCATCTCCAGTGCCTGATATGGTGTAAAGAGATCGGTTCCAGTAGCATTCTGAGCCATCCGGCAGAGCACGCCCATTAAGGTGACATCAAGGGTAGCGTGTCCCTGGTCGCGTCCACTCTCCTGACACTGTGCCAATGTCTCGTCAGAGTCAGTATCACTGTGAGTAGCAACAATAGCGTTGGCCTTATTGCCAGTACCTTCACCATTATTTACATAATTCAGGGCATAGTTCACGAGTGCCTGGTCGTTAGTCAGCACACCTACTGACACCAGTGTATTCAGTGCTGCCAGATCCCAGTTCAGCCAGTAGTGCAATGCATTTGCGTTGCCGTGATGGTTCTCCAGGAAGAGGATTGCCAAGTCTGCGAAGGTTTCCTTCATCCAGTTATTGAACTTTGCCTCTTCAAATCCTGCATAGCCCTTTACCAATTCTGCTGCATTAGCAAGCTGATAAGCCTGAATGAGAATGAGATACTCGTTAGGATCTGGGATGTTGTTGGTATATCCGTCCAGACGAAGGATACCCTTACAGTTCTCTGCCCAGTCGTTGAGGATGTTCACAGCAGCGGTTGCAGCAGCCGTTGAACCCTTCAGCTGGTAGCGCAAAGCCAGATAGTAGGCCAGCTTGGCATCGGTCACCAGACGTGAGAAGTTGGCATAGTCGCCGTATATGCCGCTCCAGTTGCCCTGATCCATACGCTTCAGCCACTCTACCGCTCCGGCAGCTGTACCACCACTGGCAGTCTCCAGTGCACTATAGGCACTTGCATACGGCTCCTGCGTCAGCAGTCCCTTTACGCGAGCGATATCAGCATCTGTGTGCAACAGAGCCGGATGGCTATAGCTGTAAGTCACGGCCAGAGGCATAGCATAAACACCATCAGGCTGCTGTGACAGACGATAGGTCGTAGCAGTGAAGTCAGAGGTCTTGCCACCCTCGACAATCATCACGTACGGATAGCCGTTGTCTATTGTCAGCGCGATTGGCGAAGCGATGGTTGCCTCACTGGCATAAACCTTTAGGCCGCTCTTTGCGCCACTCTTTCCAACAAAGATAGAAGGAACAGCGATATTGCCCTTCAGCACCAACTTACCGCCAGTCTTGTTGATGATGGCTTCCTTTGTTCCACCAACATTCTGGAAGGTGACGTTGTTCAGCGTAGTCGTACCATTGTTGCTGGCCTCAATAATGGCAGCAGTAGCCTCTACGTTCTGTCCGTCGATGATTACATTCTTCAGTATCAGTTCAGCATCCTTACCAGTGTCAGCAGTCTTGCTCTGAGTGAGGAACATTAGTCCATTGGTATAAGTTGTTGCACGCTTGATGCTGAAATTGCCACCATCGATGGTGATGGTCATATCCTTTACATTGATACGAGAAGAGACCTCTTGATCGTCGAGCAGAGTAATAGTCTCTCCGTCCTGTACGGCAGCAAGGGCAGCAGCAAGGTCTACATAGGTTGTCTCACCAATCTTAGCAGTAGGAACAACAGGAGCCTGCAGCTTCAGGTCGTTGTTGACGCGAGCCATTGTCCAACCTTCGGGAGCACCGCTCAGCGTGAAGCACATAGCAATATCAGCGCTGGTAACACCTACAACCACAGAGGCTCCATCTACATACACATCCTTTTCGGCATCGCTGCTCACCCAACTGATGGTAAGCGGATTAGAAGCTGTAAAAATATCATCGTCCACCTTGATGCGACCTTCAGTTGTTCCATCGCCCTTCAAGTTGGCAACGTTGTTAATCATCAGTCCTGAGCAGTCGTTAGCAACATTCAGATAACCTTTCAGCACCAGAGCGTCGTTCGATACGCGCTGGTTGTCGATAAGTGCATGAGTAGATGAGCAGTTAGTCATGGTGATATTCTCCAGCATGATGGCACCACCATTGTTCTTACAGCTTACAAGGTGGTGTGCACCACATACAAAGTCCTTAAACTCGATATTCGTCAGGTTGAGGTAGGTCGTATTTTCACGACGAGTCACGTCAACATTGCTATATCCAGAGCGGTCGTCAGAGATACCGTCAAACGTAATCTTTTTGCTGGCTGAACCAATATTCAGCGTAGCGTTATTCGTATTCACCAGAAACCACATAGCATTCTTCGGACCCTTGATGGTGATGTTGGCCGTAGGCACGATGTTCAGCGTGTGAGCCTTGTTCCAGGTCAGACGAGCAGTCAGCTTTTGGTCTCCACTAACCTCAATGGTAGCGTCAGCATCAGCGGCAATAGCAGCAGCCCATGCGTCAGCAAGTGTCTCATACTCAGTATCGCCAATCTTAGCAGTCTTTGGAGCAGGGGCGGTTGTCGTGGCTACCAGCGTGGGACGGTTGGCCTCGTCGTTGGCAGAATTGTTACTCAGGTACGAACGCTGATTGCTAGTGCTCAACAAGTCGTTGTTGGTCAGCAACAGGGTAAAGGTGCCGTCGCTGGCAGCGTTTGCCTTAATGGTTGCCAGAGCTGTGCCTGTAATTGTAAAGGTTGCCTTAGCAGGATCGCTGCTTGCGACCTTTGCGCCTTTCACAAGCGGTTCGTTAGGCGTACCTTCGGTTGAACGCATGTCTACACCCAGCACATCCTTGACCTTGGGATAAATGTCGTCGATGCCACTGCTGGCTGTCCAGTCGTTAACGGGCAGTGACCAAACACGTACTGCATCTACGCCACTCCAGCCGCCGACGGTCAGCGTCAGCACCAGTTTTGTGGCGTTCTGCAGGTCGGCAACGGTGTACTTCTGCAATGCAAACTGGCCTGCATTTGACTTCAGCTGCATATCCGTAACGCCGTCATCGGCAGCACTCTTAGGATAACCGCTGTTCCAAGCGGTGTTAGGGGTATCACCGACAACTGTACGGAAGTTCACGTCCAACACAGGCGAATACGTGGTCTCTGTCTGAGCCCACGTTGCTGAAAGTGCGCTGAGCAGCACTGACAACATGAAAATCAATCGTTTCTTCATAATTATACCTTATTAATAATAATATATTGTTTCTTTGTGATACGAACAGGACCGTCACTTTACGCAAGTGGCGGCCCTATTTTGTAACACGGATATAACCAGTGCTATTTGATTTGTTTTATATCCTAACAATTAATTGATTTCATTATCCTCGAAATCTCCAGCATCATCAAAAGTCACCCTTAAACCATTACCTGTATCTGTTATCGACCCTGCAAGGAGAGTGGGCTTTCTAAGTTCAACGACCTTAGTTGTTGGTTTCATATATGTTTTTTTCATATTCTTGTCCTCCTGTTTATTTGATAAATACTTTCTTTCCGTTCACAATATAGAGGCCATTGCGAGGACTCTCCACACGCTGACCGTTAAGGTTGTAATACACGCTGTCAGCAACCTTCGTATCCTGACTTACCACGTTCTCGATACCTGTTGTCTCGTCGTCAGAAAATGATAGCGATAGTTCGCGGGCACTTGAAGGACGACCATCAGCCAAGAATGCACGATAGAAGGTGGTCTTGATTCCATCCCCCATCTTGGCAAACTTTGTGCCGTCGGTGGTAATACCATAGTTCTTGGTAGAGGTATAGTCGCCAGTGGGAACTTCATTGACGAAAGAACCTACGAAGCTTATGTTATTGCTAGCATCGGTGGCATAGTAGCTGTTTGGAGAAGCTATCTGGTTAGGCGTGCTGGCAGCAGGAATCAGATAAAGACCTGCCTCTTCAGCCTTAATAATGCATGGTGTACCAGCACTGAGGGTGCCACTTGCAGGAGTAAACGTTACTACGCCTTCTGCAGTAGCAGAACCAAATACTCAAGCGCTCAAGCCAGTAGGCAACTCGGAAATTGAAACATCGAAGGGCAGAACGCAAGAGTTGTAGCCCTCTTTGAAGTTACGGGTGTAATTATAATAGGTATTGCTTGCAGTACCATCCTGCTTGTTACTTACATCAAGAGAACCATCCTTATAGGCATAATACTTTGCACCAGCATCGAATACATTATAGTTCATAGTAGGAACCTTGCTTTTACCTTTGCACGCTGGAATCTGAGTAGTTCCAAGTGTGAAGGAAGCTTAAAGCGAACTGGTAACTTTTTGGGATATGCTCCGTAAAGGGATCCAGACATAGTCCTCCCTTAGCCTTCTCCAGATTCCGTTATAAGGT
>JAFVHO010000022.1 GCA_017474485.1 Prevotella sp. | reverse complement strand
GCCGTTACCGAGAAGCGTACGAAAGAAGAAATTGATAACTTCGTAAAGATTGCAGCCTTATGAATAATAAATTATATGGTAATTTGATTTTCGAACTATCGAAAGAGGGCCGTAAAGGCTACAGTCTGCCCAAGAACAATTATGGCAATTACGAGATACCCGCTTCGATGTGTCGGGCGGAGGATGCTGCACTGCCTGAGTGCGACGAACTGACGGTGGTGCGTCACTATACCAATCTCTCGAACAATAACTTTGGCGTAGATACGGGCTTCTATCCCCTTGGCTCTTGTACTATGAAGTACAATCCCAAGCTTAACGAGGAAATGGCTGCCCTGCCACAGTTCCAGAATCTGCATCCTCTGCAGCCTGCAGACACCGTAAAAGGAGCGTTGGCCTTGGAAAAACTTTTGGAACAGTCGCTTTGTGAACTGACGGGCTTGGCTCATTTCACCTTTAAACCTTATGCAGGAGCACATGGTGAACTCACGGGCCTGATGACGATTGATAACTATCATCAGTCGCGTGGCGATATGACCCGTAAAAAAGTCATCGTACCCGATAGCGCACACGGCACGAATCCTGCTTCGGCAGCAGTCTGTGGCTTGGAGATTGTTGAGGTGAAATCTACTCCAGATGGTCTAGTTGATCTAGAAGATCTAGAACGACTAGTAAATCTAGAAGGCCCCAACATCGCCGCCATGATGATGACCAATCCTAACACCCTCGGCCTCTTCGAGACGCGTATTCCTGAGATTGCCAAGTTGATTCACGATGCTGGTGGCTTGATGTACTACGACGGTGCCAACCTGAATCCAATGTTAGGTGCTTGTCGACCTGGCGATATGGGTTTCGACGTCATGCACATCAACCTGCACAAGACCTTCTCCACGCCTCATGGTGGCGGTGGTCCTGGCAGTGGTCCTGTAGGTGTTCGTGAGGGTTTGCAGGAATGCTTCCCCACGGTGTCGCCCTATCACGGCAACTTTGGTGTGATGATGCGTGCCTATGCCTACATCCTCTCGCTGGGTCGCGAACATGTCAAGGAGGTGGGCCCGTTGGCTGTGCTCAACGCCAATTATATCAAGGAATCGCTGAAGGATGTCTATGAACTGCCTATCGACACTATCTGCTGTCATGAGTTCGTGTTCGATGGCCTGAAGGATAAGTCTACTGGTGTTACCACGATGGATGTGGCTAAGCGTCTGCTCGACTACGGCTATCATGCACCAACGATTTATTTCCCCTTGCTCTTTCACGAGAGTCTCATGATTGAGCCTACGGAGAATGAGTCGAAGGAAACCCTTGATGGCTTTATCGCCGTGATGCGCCAGATTGCTGAGGAGGCCAAGACTAATCCCGACGAGGTGAAGTCTGCACCCCACACGACCCCCATAGGACGTGTAGACGATGTGCTGGCTGCAAAACATCCAGTGACAACGTATCGCCAGCTCCAGGCAGAAAATGTTTAATGTTTAATATTTAATGTTTAATGTCTGAAACAGATTTGATTATCATCGGTGCTGGCCCTGGTGGGTACCGTGCCGCTGAATATGCAGCCAAACAAGGCTTGAAGGTTACCATCTTCGAGGGTGATGAAGTGGGTGGCACATGTCTGAATGTGGGATGTATTCCCACGAAGACCTATGTTCACAGCACTTCCTTTGCTGAGGCTCGTGAACGTATGGCAACTGTCATTCCTCAGCTCCGTGCCGGTGTCAAGGGCATTCTTTCGCATCCCAACATCACGTTGGTACGCGAAAAAGCCTCATTCGTAGATTCAAATACTGTAGAAGCCTCTCCCTCGGGAGAGGTATGGAGAGGGGTCAACATCATCATTGCCACGGGCTCCGAAACCAAATGGCTGCCCATCAAGGGCATTGATGACCCTCGCGTGGTTGATAGCACGGGCCTTCTGAACCTCGAAACGCTTCCTAAACGCCTCGCTATTATTGGTGCAGGCGTCATTGGCATGGAGTTCGCCAGCGTGTTCCATCGCTTTGGCTCTGAGGTAACGGTCATCGAATATCTTAAGGAGTGCTTGCCAGCCCTTGACTGCGACATTGCCAAACGCCTGCGCAAATATCTTGAGAAGCAGGGCATAACCTTTAAGATGAAGACGGCTGTAGAGAATATTGCCGATATCAATGCCGACGTCATCCTGATGGCTACGGGTCGTAAGCCTCGTACCGAAGGATTGAATCTCGAAGCCCTTGGTGTTACCCTTACGCCCCAAGGTGCCATCCCCGTCGATGATAATTATCAATTGTCAATTCTCAATTCTCAATTTAATGGAGTTTACGCCATCGGCGACGTCAACGGTCGCCAGATGCTGGCCCATGCTGCCGAAATGCAGGCCGTCCATGCTGTGAACCATATCCTTGGCAAGCAGGATAACATTCGTTTTGACATCATGCCCGCAGCCATCTTCACTACCCCCGAAGCCGCCTGTGTGGGCCCCACCGAAGACCAGCTGAAAGAACAGGGCATCGCCTACGAATGCCGCAAGTCTTTCTGGCGTGCCAACGGCAAAGCCCTTGCTATGGATGAAACGGAAGGTATGCTGAAACTCTTCGTTACCCCTCCTTCGGAAGGGCAGGGAGGAGGCTTGATACTTGGCTGTCATGCCTATGGTGCCCATGCTGCCGATATCGTCCAAGAGGTCAGCGTCCTGATGTGTCGCGACACCACTGTCTCGCAATTGCGTGATATGGTACACATTCATCCGACGCTCTCAGAGATACTAAAAAACGCTGTAGATTGATTTCTACAGCGTTTTTAATATATTTAAGCACCATTACTTTGTTTCAAGAATCTGCTTGGCTATCTCGTTCTCAGGATCGATGGCCTGTAGTTTGGTAGCGAATGCCTTGGCAGCATCTTTGTCTTCCTTGACAATGAAATTGTAGGCAATCATGTAACGATAAGACTCGATGATACGGGCACGCTCAGTAGCGTCCTTTTCAGCACGAGGCTCGATGAGTTCAATCAGTTTCTCGTAGTAGGGCTTAGCCAGACCAAGTTTGGAGTCGGGGTCCATCTGAGCATTCACACGGGCACGCATGAAGTTGGCATATTCAATGGCATTCTCGTACTTGTTGGCGAGGTCAGCATAAACGGCATCAGCCTCGATGAAGGCAGCCTTCTTGGCCTCGGCATCCTGCAGAGTGCTACCATGCTGCATGTGAAGACTTGCAAGACCTGCCATTTCCATAGCTGTCGGCTTCTCCTGATTGCTCAAATAGTCCTTGTAGTGCTTGATGGCGTTGGGGTAGTCCTCCTTAGCCTTGTAAGCGTCAGAGAGCTGCTTGACGACACCGGCACGCTTAGCCTTGTTGTCCATATCCTCCTGAGCTAAAGCCAGCTCATACATCTCAATGGCCTTCTCGTGCTGCTTGGCACCAACATAGGCATTGCCATAGTATGTGTAGTCGTAGTAAGAGAACTTGGCTGAATCACTGTTGTGGAACAATGCATCGGCATATTTGAGGGCCTCGTCGTACTGCTTGAGCTCGGTGAGGTTGAAGAAGGCCAGACGGTTGAAGGCAGCGTGACGCGGATTCTTGCTTAAACCGAACTTAGCAACTTCGAGTGCCTTGTCGTACTTCTGCTTAAAGAAAGCTGACATGGCATAGTCGCTGAGGTCGCGCTCTTCCATCTTGTTCTTGTCAGCCTTGTCATAAGCTGCCAAAGCCTTATCGAACTCGTTAGACATGTAGTAGATACGACCAGCCATAGCGTCGACAGCCAGGTCAGGACGCTGGGCGCGGAGGTCATTCAATTTAGCAACAGCACCACTGGGGCTGATCTTACGATAGACGTTGGCATACTTGTAGTAAGCGTCAGGGTTCTTGGGGTCTACGTAGATAGCCTGCTCGTATTGAGCAGCAGCACCACCACCGTCGTCAGCTATTGCTGCGATGTCACCTAACAGGATGAAGGCATTAGCACTCTTGTTCTTAGAAGCCTGCAAGGCGTAGTCGGCATAGACGCGGGCATTGGCGGTGTCCTTAGCCTCGTAGAAGGCACGTCCGAAGGCTACCAGATTGTCGGCATTCTTCTTGTTGGCCTTGTAATAAGGCTTCATCTGCTTGTCGAGATCGGCGGGTTTGCTACTAATAATTCTCTTAACGGCATCGATGTCGGCCTTAGAGCCGTCCTGTGCCAGTGCGTTGGCGCTGTAACCTGCGGTCAGCGCTGCGATGAATAAATATTTGATTGCTTTCATAATCGTTGTATTTTAAGTTATACTTAATGTTTCTTATCGCTTTATGTCTCTATGACGAATAACCTTTTGAAAAGTTTATCTTTTTATTGATTATTCACAATTACCTCGCGCTGGTTCATAGCTGCCTGAATGGGCAGAAGACCTGACTGAAGGATGATGGTCTGCCCCTTTGGTAAGCGGCAGAAATGGGCAAAATTCGAGGGCAGACCTGTGCGCGGCTCGTTGAGCAGGGCATAGATGGTGCGTACCAACGGATAGTTGCCATTATATAAGTAGTACTGATAGGGTCGCCAGCTGTTGGCAGCTGTTGCCGAGTCCATGCGGCTGACCTTCATGACTTGAATGTTCTTCTTAAAAGTGACATTGGTGGTGTCACGGCTGTCGTTGAGCCAGTTGGAACCGATGATGCCCATAGCGTTGGGATGCTGTTCCACGTAGTCAATGACGGCCTTGCTGGTTTTGACGGCCCCAATGTTGGGGGCTTTGATTTCTTTGCCTCCAAGGATAGAGTCAACGCACCAGCGGACGGTGCTGGACAGGGGATTGTCGAACACAACGTCAATCTCGCCCAATTTGGACTGAGGATAGATGTCGCTCCATTTCACCAGTTCGCCTTGCAAGATGCGACGAAAATCGCGCACGGTGATGCAGGTGTCGGGATTGCTGTTATTGGTGATGATGGCCAGACCGTCATAGGCGAGTGCATACGTGCGGGGCAGGTAGCGGCGGTCTTTCAGGTTCTGCTCTTCCTTCTCCGTCAGTCGGCGGGTGGTGAAGGCGAGCCAGGTCTCAAGGCGCATCAATTTCTGCACAGCCTCTTGTTCGTTGATATACTGTGCATCGAGTGTGTCGAGGAGGTTTTGGAAGAGGAATACCTGCAGTTCTTCGTCCAAGATGGGCTGGAAACTGGCGTCGGCTACGAAAAAGCGGGCGGCACGCTGATAGTCCTGCTCCTCCTTAGTATTTTTAGGCTTGTTCCCACAAGCGAGGAACAAGCCTAAAATGAGTGTTAATCCAATTAAATGGAATGTGTTTCTAATCATCTTACTGAAGTCTGAAGGTTACGGGGAGAGTGTACTTTACACGTACAGCCGAACCGTTCTGCTTACCAGGAATCCAGTGAGGCATAGCCTTGGTGACGCGTACGGCCTCCTTGTCGAGTGACGGGTCAACGGATTTCACGACCTTAACGTCGGTAATTGAACCGTCGCGCTCAACCACGAATGTCACGATAACACGTCCCTGAACACCATTCTCCTCGGCTACTACCGGGTATTTGATGTTGTTAGACAGCCACTGGAACAGAGCAGCCTGACCACCAGGGAACGAAGGCATCTGTTCTACAACGTCGAATACCTTGGTTTCCTCTTCCTTCGGGGGCTCCGGCTGTGCGATAACTTCTTTAGCCTTCAGCACTTCGCCTGCAGCCTCGTCGTTACCCTTCACGTCGAAGGCACCGATTGCGGTGTTGGTCTTGCTCAGGTCTTCCTGAGACTTGATTTCTTCTTCGGGCTTTACTTCATCGTCCTTCTTAATTTCAGGAGCGGTGAACTTG
>JAFVHO010000155.1 GCA_017474485.1 Prevotella sp. | reverse complement strand
GTTCAGGCTGTTGACAATGTACTGTCTAACATCAAGCGTCCTTTCGTTGCCATCATGGGTGGTTCTAAGGTTTCTTCTAAGATTGGTATCATCGAGAACCTGCTGGGTAAGGTTGATAAGCTCATCCTCTGCGGTGGTATGACCTACACCTTCGCAAAGGCTCACGGTGGTGAGATTGGCGACTCTATCGTTGAGATGGACAAGCTGGACGTAGCTCTGGGCGTTGAGGAGCTGGCTAAGAAGAACGGCGTAGAGCTCGTTCTCGGTTCTGACTGCACCGCTACCAACGGTCTCGACTTCGGTACCATGAGCGTGAAGGAAGGTGCTCAGATCATTACCTGCCCTGCCAACCAGGTTCCTGCTGGTTTCGAGGGTGTTGACGCTGGTCCTGAGAGCCAGAAGGCATTTGCCGAGGCTATCAAGGGTGCTAAGACCATTCTGTGGAACGGTCCTGCTGGTGTCTTCGAGTGCGACGCATTCACCGCTGGTTCACGTGCCATCGGCGATGCTATCGCTGAGGCCACCAAGAATGGTGCATTCTCTCTGATTGGTGGTGGCGACTCTGTAGCTTGTGTCAACAAGTTCGGTCTGGCCGACAAGGTTAGCTACATCTCTACTGGTGGTGGTGCTCTGCTTGAGGCTATCGAAGGTAAGGTTCTCCCAGGCGTTGCAGCTATCAAGGGCGAATAACGCATTCGCTAATTGATAATTGACAATTGACAATTATAAAAAGATGAAGAGTCTTTTTATGACTATAGCGATGGCCGCAGCACTCACAGCTTGCGGCCATCGTGCTTCTACAGGAGCTACAACGGATACTGATTCCATCAGCATCGATAGTGCCAAGGTGGAAGCGCCAGCAGATGACAACTCATATATCGAAGTTGAGACCGTCAAGTTCGAAAAGAGTGACTCGACGGCGGAAGTATCTGTCCTTGTTCAATGGCCAATGAAGGGCAAGAAAGTTATCGTGGATAGTCTAAAGAAGCATATCCGCGATTTGCTTGGCGATGATTCCATCGACAGTCCTAAGGCTATTCAGGCATACGGTCAGTCGCTATTCGAATCACAACAAGAGGATTGGCATAGCGTCTACGACGAGATGGAACCTGATGAACGCATGGGAGCCTTCTCAAAGACCCACGACATCACTTTGTTGACCCAAAACAAGAACTACGTCACCTATTTCTATCGCACATTTTCCTATGGCGGAGGTGCACATGGCTATACCACTGAGGTGGGCTTTACCTTCCGCAAGAGTGATGGCAAGCAGATTGCGTTACTCAAGAACACCAATTCGCGCAAGTTGGCCAAGCTCTTAAAAGAGGGTGTCAGGCGTCACTTCTCTGAGAGACCCGATAAGCCACTGTCCGACGAAGAGTTGTTAGATTTTCTTTTTGCTGAAGAGGTATCAAGTCTGAACAATCTTCCGTTGCCAGGCAATTCGCCATACCTCTCTGATACGGGTATGGTATTCCTCTATACGCAGTACGAGATTGCCCCCTACTCTTCAGGCATCATCACCTTCGAGATTCCTTTCAAGGACATTGAGCCCTTCATGACGGATGAAGCGAAAGCACTGATTCCAAAGGACTAACTTTGTGGTGACTTACTTTACTTCTGGCGCTGCCTTACTGCTTCGAACATCAGTATGGCAGCGCTAACGCTAACATTCAGGGAGTCAATCTGTCCCAGCATCGGAATACGGATATGGGCATCAGCTGCCTGACGCCACAGGTCAGTCAGTCCATCATGCTCAGTACCCATCACGACTGCTGTGCCACAGGTCATATCGGTATCGTAATAGAGATGAGAGTCCTGCAATTGAGCCGTCAGAATCCTGATGTTGCGTTTTTTAAGGAAAGCTATACACGTTTCAGAAGAACAGGCCACACAGGGAACAGTAAAAGCAGCACCTACTGACGAACGGATGAGATTGGGATTATATAGATCAGTAAGCGGGTCGCACACCACAACTGCATCGACACCTGACGCATCTGCAGAGCGCAAAATGGCACCAAGGTTGCCTGGTTTCTCGACACTTTCCAAAACAACGATTAGCGGATGATTACCAAGTTTCAAATCCTCGAGTTGCAGGGATTTGGTACGCACCTCAGCTATCACACCTTCCGTACTGCCACGATAGGCCACCTTCTCGTAGACCTCACGCGACACTTCAAAGCTGCGAACATTGGCTGGGCATTGGAAATCAGGCATCAATGCAGGACACCAGAAGATGGTATCAATCTCGTAGCCTGCATGCTGACAATGCGACAACTCCTGCTGACCCTCGACAACAAAAAGGCCAGTCTTTCGACGCTCAGACGACTTCTGCTGAAGCAAGAGCAGTTGCTTAATCTTCGGATTCTGTAAACTCGTTATCTGTTCCATGCCTGCAAAATTACGAATTAATTTCCAAAATATAACGATTACGTTAAATAATTCTTAATTATTGAACCGAAATGAATAAAATCTTCGTATCTTTGCATCACAAAACAATTTAAATCTATCGAATATGAAAAAGAAATTTGTCATTGGAGACCGCACAAAGGACGAGTACATCTCCGTTTTAGACAGAGCCAACAAGAAGCTCGAGTTTACTAACCACCTCGCATCAGCCAAGGAGTTTATGGGCTTTGAGGACACAAAGGCTGAACTGAAAGCACTGCAGGACGAGACGGGCTATTTCCAGGATCTGCAGGTTTACATCAAGGATGAAGACAACAAAGCTCATCGCCCTGATGAGCGCGATATGATGCCCTGGTAATATGAAATATAGAGCATTAGGAAAAACAGGAATGCAGGTGTCGGAGCTGGGCTTCGGCGCCTCTTCTTTGGGTGGGGTATTCCACTCTTTTAATGAGAACCGCGGCATAGATGCCGTATTTGCTGCTGTCGATGCAGGCATCAACATCATCGATGTATCGCCCTACTACGGCCACTACAAGGCCGAGACAGTATTGGGCAAGGCACTGAAGGACATTCCTCGCGACAAATTCTATTTGTCAACAAAGGTAGGTCGCTATGGTAAAGATGGTGTGAACACGTGGGACTATTCGGCCAAGCGTGCCAAGGAGAGTGTCTACGAGAGTCTGGAGCGTCTGCACATCGACTATATCGACATCATCAATGTTCATGACATCGAGTTTCAAGGGCGTATGGAAGGTGGACTGCAAAAAGTGGTCGATGAGACTCTACCTGCCTTGCACGAGCTGAAGAAGGAGGGTGTCGTGAAGCATGTGGGTATTACGGACTTGCAGTTGGAAAACCTGAAGTGGGTCATCGAACACGCTGAGCCAGGAATGGTGGAAAGCGTCATGAACTTCTGCCACTACTGTCTGTGCGACGATAAGTTGGTAGATTTCATGGACTTCTTTGACGAGCGTGGCATTGGCGTACTGTCAGCATCCCCCTTTTCAATGGGATTGCTCACAGAACGTGGTGTGCCCGACTGGCATCCAGCACCAAAACCATTGGTAGAGGTTTGCAAGCAAGCTGCCGAACATTGTAAAGCCAAAGGCTACCCTATCGAAAAACTCGCCATGCAGTTCTCGTGCTCGTATCCTCGTATTGCCAGCACCGTCTTCAGTACCACCCGTCCTGAAGCCATCAAGACGAACATTGCCTACATTGAAGAACCAATGGACGAGCAGCTGGTGAAGGAAGTACGTGATATTATTGGTGATCAACAGCGCGTCAGCTGGGCCAATACATAAAGATGTCGGATGGAAGAAGTAAGATGTAAGATAATTGATGCTCACGCCCACCTGTGGCTATCAGTAGATACGGTGGTAAATGGTTCTGCCATTCACCAATTGGAACCTAACCGCAGCCGGAGCATGTTCTTCGGCGAGGAGCGCCAAATGTTGCCGCCCTACATGACGGACGGCCAGAACACCGCTGAACGTTTCCTGTCTAACATGGACTACGCGCAGGTTTCGGCAGCTGTCATCACACAGGAGTTTATCGACGGATTGCAGAACAGTTACCTCATGCAGGTGCAGCAGCAGTACCCTGACCGTTTCTTCTGCTTTGGCATGCCCGAATTGCGGAAGCCTGGTTTTTGTGATGAGGCCAGAAACCTCATCCATAATGGTTTTCGTGGCATTAAGATTCCTGCGGCCCGTCTGCCCCAGCAGTTCCTGAACGACGAAATGATGCAGATGATGCACATGATGGAGCAACAGAACGTTATCCTCGGCATAGAACTGGCGGATGGGGATGCACAAGTAGCACAGATGGAAGAAATCGTCCAAGAGTGTCCTAATCTGAAGATTGCCATTGGTCATTTCGGTATGGTGACGCGTCCTCATTGGATGTCACAAATCCGACTGGCTCGCCACAAAAATGTATTTGTGGAAAGTGGTGGCATCACATGGCTCTTCAACGACGAGTTCTATCCCTTCCCTTCAGCCATTAAAGCCATCAAAGAGGCTGCTGACGAGGTAGGTATGGAGAAACTGATGTGGGGCTCGGACTATCCGCGTACCATCACAGCCATCACCTACAAGATGTCGTATGACTTCGTGACAAAATCAAAGGAACTGACGGATGACGAAAAGCAGATGTTCCTCTGCGACAATGCCAAGCAGTTCTTTGGCTTCGGCAAATTGAAAGAATTACCGTATATAAAAAATATGAGCGAATAATACAAAGAAACAATGAAAGCAATACAGATTACAGAACCTTCGGTCATGAAGGTGGTTGACATTGAAAAACCTCAATGCAAAGCAGACGAGGTGCTGCTGAAGATACATTATGTAGGCTTCTGCGGAAGCGACCTGAACACCTATCGTGGCCTAAACCCAATGGTGAAGATGCCCGTCATCCCTGGCCATGAGATTGGTGCAGAGATTGCAGAGGTGGGCACCAACGTGCCCTCTCATTTGAAGGTTGGTATGGCCGTTACAGTGAATCCCTATACAAACTGCGGACACTGTCCGTCTTGTAAGAACCGCCGCTACAATGCCTGCCAGCACAATGAGACGCTGGGTGTGCAGCGTAATGGTGCTATGTGCGACTATATTGCCATCCCTTGGCAGAAAGTCATTCCCATCGGCAACATTACCGTTGAACATGCCGCCCTCATCGAGCCCATGTCAGTAGGCTTCCACGCTGTCAGTCGTGCACAGGTAGTCGATACTGACACTGTCATGGTAATTGGCTGTGGTATGGTTGGCGTTGGTGCTGTGGTTCGAGCCATCATGCGTGGTGCAAAAGTCATTGCATGCGATATGGACGATGAGAAGCTGGAGATTGTTCGTGGTTTGGGTGCTGAATACACTATCAACTCAGCTAAGGAAAATGTTCACGATCGTCTACAGGAAATTACCAATGGCGTAGGTCCTGACGTGGTTATCGAAGCTGTGGGTGCTCCCGTCACCTACCAGATGGCAGTCAACGAAGTGGCTTTCACGGGCCGTGTGGTCTGCATCGGTTATGCCAAGCAGGACGTACAGTTCACCACCAAACTCTTCGTACAGAAAGAACTCGACATCCGTGGTTCGCGTAATGCACAGCCCGAAGACTTCGAGGGTGTCATCCGTTATTTAGAGAAGAACAACCCGCCTTATGACATCCTGATTAGCAACGAGGTAACGCCAGAGCATGCTGAAGAAGCCATGCAACAGTGGATGCAGGCTCCAGCAAAGGTATTTCGTATCTTAGTGAAATTTGTATAATTATAAAAGGGAGCCGTCAAGCTCCCTTTAATTTTACTCTTTCTATTTCCCTGAGTCAATCATCCACTTGCCGTCTTCAGTCTTCACAAGCTTCATCTTGTCCTCCTTTGTCTCGCCGTTACCATAAGTCAGCGTGTAAGGAACAACGGCCTTATTGTCCTCGATGGTAGGTGTACCAACCTGATAGTCCTTGATACCCTTCTTACCATCCATTTCCTTGTCCATCTTGTCCTTGACAAGGGCGACAATCTGCTTCATATCCTCGCCACTCTTCTCTTTCTTGAAGTACATCAGGTCTACATAGCCATCATAGTCTTTGTCAATGATGCACTTGATAGCCTTCGTTGTTACGGCCTCCGGTGTATTGGAAGAGCCACACGAACACAGTGCCAGCACAAATAGGCAGACAGCTGCTAAAGATAATACTTTCTTCATTTTTCTTTTGGTTTTAAAGTGTTAATATTAAATGGTTTAAAATGTTGTTACTTGCTTTAAATCCTTGCATCCCAGCACATCGGAGGGCAGGATGCAGTCGGCTTCGAAACCTACCAGATGCAGATGCTGATGACGGACATCTTTCAAAGGACTTGTCGTCTGACTGTAGGCGTTGACTACCAATTCAGTACAATAGAGACTCGTGGTGTCCGTATCATCATAGTCGTGGTCAAACAACGGATGGCGTCGATAGGCTTGTAGTGCACGGATGGCCGCTTGCTGTGCTGCACAACTATCTACATGACGGTAGACGGCTCCCTGTTGGGCACGCATAGGATGAAAAAAAACTTCCGGACGTTCCATCTTCACACGGTCTTCGTCACCCTCACAGTCTGGTTCTCCTGGTACGGCGTGGACTATCATCAGCACACCTGCAGAGTCGACGACGATACCCGTATGAGAATAGGCACCACCCTTTTCAGCTAACAGTACGGCTTGAGAGGTAAAACCTGACCCTCGACGAAATACCACATCACCAGCTTTCAGTTCTACATCGTCTGGCAAAATGGTACCGCCCTGCATGCGGTCTGTATCTGAACAGGCAAGCATACAGAGCGGTAGTATTAAGACTAACAGTCTGCGCATTTAGTCTTCTTCCTTCATCTCGGCCTCGTGCTCCTTGATGAGGGTCTGCTGGATATCGTTCGGCACAAGCTCATAAGAGCTAAACGATGTGGTGAACGATGCACGACCACCTGTCAGAGACGACAGGGCGATAGAGTAGCTGGCAAGTTCCTTCAAAGGAATCTTAGCTGTCAACTTCTGATAGCCAGCCTCACTGTCCATACCCATAATGATGGCGCGACGACCCTGCAGGTCAGACATCACATCACCCATGTAGTCGGCAGGCACAAGTACCTCGAGGTCGTAGATAGGCTCGAGCACCTTAGGACCAGCCTCCTTGAAGGCAGCTGAGAAGGCGTTACGAGCAGCCAACATGAATGACAATTCGTTAGAGTCAACTGGGTGCATCTTACCATCGTAGACGATGACGCGAACGTCGCGGGCATAAGAACCTGTCAATGGGCCCTGCTCCATACGCTCCATCACACCCTTCAAGATAGCAGGCATAAAGCGCATATCAATGGCACCACCAACAACAGAGTTGATGAAGACGAGCTTGCCACCCCACTCCAGATCCTTCTCTTCCTTTGACTTGATGTTCATCTTGAACTCCTGGCCGTTGATGGTGAAGCTCGTAGGATCAGGCATACCGTCGGTATAAGGCTCTACAATCAGGTGAACCTCACCGAACTGACCAGCACCACCCGATTGCTTCTTATGACGATAGTCGGCACGGGCCATCTTCGTGATGGTCTCACGGTAAGGAATCTTCGGCTCCTGATATTCCACCTGGATCTTCTCGTTGTTCTCCATACGCCATTTCAGGGTACGCAGGTGGAACTCACCCTGACCATGAACGATAATCTGGCGCAACTCCTTAGACTGCTCAACAACCCATGTAGGATCCTCCTGACGCATCTTCTGCAGAGCAGCCATCATCTTCTCGGTTTCAGCCTCGTTAACTGCCTTGATGGCACGGGAGAACTTAGAGTTTGGATATTTAATGAAGTCGAACTTGTTGTCGGTGTCCTTGCCATTCAGGGTATTGCCGGTCTTCACGTCCTTCAACTTTACGGTACAGCCGATATCACCTGCACGCAACTCGTCAACCTGGATGCGGTTTGCACCAGCGCAAGCATACAGTGTACCCATGCGCTCCTTAGAGCCACGGTCAGCATTGGTCAGGTCATCGCCACTCTTCACAACACCACTCATCACCTTGAAGTACTGAACCTCACCGATATGGGGCTCAACGCCAGTCTTAAAGAAATAGAGTGACTCAGGACCATTGGCATCAGCAGGAACCTCCTTGCCAGCAGCATTTTTGATGACGGGCATCTCCGAGACGAAGGGAACCACGTTGCCGAGGAACTCCATCAGACGGCGAACACCCATGTCGCGACCTGCACAGACGCAGAATACGGGGAAGATAGAGCGAGTTACCAACCCCTTGCGGATACCCTCGCGCATCTCGTCCTCGCTGAGGTCCTCGCTCTCAAAGAACTTCTCCATCAGCGTGTCGTCGCCAGCGGCAGCAGCCTCAACGAGAGCAGCCTTCCACTCCTTGGCCTTCTCCAGCTGATCGGCAGGAATGTCCTCGATGATAGGAGCGCCACCCTCAGGCTTCCAAGAGTACTTCTTCATCAGCAGCACGTCGATAACGCTGTTGAAGCCAGCACCAGTAGCGATTGGATACTGTACGGGAACGCAGTTCGGACCATACACTTCTTTCAGCTGAGACAAAATCTGGTCGAAGTCGCAGTTGTCGCGATCCAGCTGGTTAACGAGGAAGATGACGGGCTTCTTCAGCTTCTCCGTGTTGCGGAAAGCATTCATCGTGCCAACCTCAGGACCATACTGGCCATTGATAAGGATGACAGCCTGATCAGTAACATTCATAGCGGTAATAGAACCACCTACGAAGTCATCAGAACCCGGACAGTCAATGATGTTCAGTTTCTTGTTGTTCCACTCCACATGAAAAACAGTTGAGAACACCGAATAGCCATACTCCTGCTCAACAGGGAAGTAGTCGCTCATGGTGTTCTTACCCTCTACGGTACCGCGGCGTTTGATGATGCCAGCTTCGTAGACCATACTTTCGGCAAGAGTAGTCTTGCCGCTACCCGCACTGCCAATGAGTGCAATGTTTTTGATTTCGTTAGTTTGATAAACTTTCATAAGATATAGTTTTGAGTTAATATAATTCTATTCCCAGTCGAAACTGAAAAGCGGTCGTAAAAGTACTCATTTTCGTGCAAAAAACCAACGAATGCTTCCAAATATTAAACTTTATTAGTACTTTTGTGGCCGAAAACGATACAAGATGGCAGGATTATACATTCATATTCCGTTTTGTGCGAGCCGCTGCATCTACTGCGGCTTCTACTCTACGACACATCTCGACCTGCGTCAGCAGTACGTCGATGCCGTCTGTCGCGAGATGGAGTTACGTAGTATTTCCGATGACTTCACCGAGCCAATCTCCACCGTCTACCTTGGTGGCGGCACACCAAGCCAACTGACCACTGCCCAACTCGAACAACTCTTCCTATATATTAATAAGGTATACGGAAACCAAGCAGAAGAAATTACCATCGAGGCGAATCCTGATGACGTCACTCCAGAGTTTGCTGCAATGTTGTCGCAACTCGGCATCAACCGCGTCTCCATGGGGGCACAGACCTTCGACGATGCACGACTACGTTTCCTGCATCGCCGCCACACTTCCGCACAAGTTCCTATCGCCGTACAAAGACTTCGCGACGCCGGCATCCACAACATCAGCGTCGACTTGATGTATGGCTTCCCTAACGAGACGCTGGACGACTGGCAACATGACATCGAGGCGGCACTTGCCCTGAACGTGGAGCATATCTCGGCCTATTGTCTGATGATAGAGGAAGGAACGGTGCTCTATCAATGGTCAATGGTCAATAGTCAATGGTCAATGGATGAGGAACTGGAGCGACAGATGTACGAGCTGCTGATAGAAAGACTGACGGATGCAGGCTACGAGCATTACGAAATCTCTAACTTCGCCAAACCAGGCTATCGCTCCCGTCACAACTCGAGCTACTGGCACGATGTGCCCTACATCGGAATAGGGGCTGCTGCTCACAGCTACGACGGAACGTGTCGCAGTTGGAACGTGGCAGACATCAGGGAATACATCGCTGCCATCAAACAAGGCGAACGGCCTGCCGAATGCGAGGTTCTCGCCCCCGATACCCACTACAACGACCGCATTACCACTGCCCTGCGTACCAGCGACGGTCTAGACCTCACCACTCTCACGGAAGGACACCACCGCCATTGCCTACATGAGGCCGAGCCATTTATCAAGAATGGTTTACTGAATCTCACGGGCAGTCGCCTCGTGCTGACCCGCCGCGGACTCTTCGTCAGTGACATGGTGATGTCACAACTCATGATGGTATGATGACATTTGGCAGTACTTCACGTCTTTTCAATAAATAGGGAACGACGATGAACACTTGGAAACAGAATCTCGACGAAACAAAACAGCATTATATTGATTGGTGGAACCATAAGGGTATCGTGCTCAACATGTGGGAACACTTCCAGCAAGGCGTCACACCACATGCCGACATACCAGCGCCTAAGCCTTATAAGGATTTGAACCAACGCTGGTTCGACCCTGAGTGGCGCGCCGAGTATTTAGATTGGTACGTCGCCCACTCATCGTTGATGGCCGACATCCTGCCCGTCGCCAACACGCAACTGGGCCCAGGCTCACTAGCAGCCATCCTCGGCGGTGTCTTCGAAGGCGGTGAGGATACCATCTGGATACATCCCAACCCGAACTATACGGACGACATCGTGTTCGACCCACATCATCCCAACTGGTTGTTGCACAAGGAACTGCTGAAGGCGTGCAAGGCGAAGGCCCAGGGACACTACTATGTGGGCATGCCCGACCTGATGGAGGGTATGGACGTGCTGGCTGCCATCAAGGGTACGGACAAGGTGCTGCTCGACACGGTGATGCAGCCTGAGGTACTGGAACACCAGATGCAACAGATTAACGACATCTATTTCCGCGTGTTCGACGAGCTGTACGACATCATCCGCGAGGGCAACGAAATGGCCTTCTGCTATTTCTCCAGTTGGGCACCTGGTAAGATGTCGAAGTTGCAGAGCGATATCTCGACCATGATTAGCGTGGACGACTATCGCCGCTTTGTGCAACCCTTCATCCGTGAACAGTGTCAGAAGATAGACTATACGCTCTATCATCTTGATGGCGTTGGGGCGATGCACCATCTGGACGCACTCCTGGAAATCAAGGAACTGAACGCCATCCAGTGGACGCCAGGTGTGGGAGAGCCACAAGGCGGTTCGCCCAAGTGGTACGACCTGTATAAGAAGATACTGGCGGGTGGCAAGAGCATCATGGCTTGCTGGGTGACGCTGGACGAGCTGAGACCCCTGCTCGACAACATCGGAGGCAACGGTGTACACGTAGAAATGGACTTCCACAACGAGCAAGAGGTGGAACAGGCCCTGCGCATCGTAGAGGAATATGAGCACAGTCGTAACCTGCATCCTGCTGACGTGAAGGACGACGTGGACCGAGAGGTGGAAGAGATTATCCACAAGGTGGAAGCGGGTAATACTAGTTGTACTAGTAGTTCTAGTAGTACTAGTGATTCTAGCAAACCCAAAGCGTTCCCCACCAACCGCATCCTCGTGCTCGACGGTGCCATGGGTACCATGATACAGCAATACCAGCTGCGTGAGGAGGACTTCCGCAGTGTCCGCTTTGCTAACCACAGCTACGACCTGAAAGGGTGCAACGACGTGCTGTCGCTGACGGTTCCCTTTGTGGTTCGCGACATCCATCGCAAATACCTGGAGGCAGGTTCCGACATCATCGAGACGAATACGTTTAATGCCCAGCGTATCTCCATGGGCGACTTCGGCATGCAGGACTATTGCAGGGAAATCAATCTGGCAGCTGTCCAGATAGCACGCCAGTGTGCCGAGGAATATTCCACGCCAGAGGAACCCCGTTTTGTGGCAGGAAGCATCGGACCTACAAGCAAGACCTTCGTCAGTGAAGAGGGAAAAGATAAGAGTGAGAAATTTGCTGCTGCTCTCCGTGAGGCCTATGCGGAACAGATACAGGCACTAGTTGACGGAGGTGTCGATGTGCTGCTGATAGAAACCATCTTTGACACGCAGAATGCACGCATCGCTTTCGAGGAAGCCAAGCGCATCGCACCTGATATGCCTATCATGCTGAGCTTCTCTGTGTCCACGCCCGACGGACATAACATGCTGGGACAGGACATTCAGGAGTTTATCGGCACCTTCCAAAAGGGTGACCTCTTCTCAGTAGGTATCAACTGTGT
>JAFVHO010000154.1 GCA_017474485.1 Prevotella sp. | reverse complement strand
TTCCACTTGTAAAAATAGGGCCGTTAGAAATGTAAACCTCAGTCATGTGGTATTTTACAAGACTATTGTTGAAACATCTTCAGGTGCATAGGGTGCAGAAGGTGCAGGCTGTTTTGTTAGACCTATATGTGCGTGTCATAAGGTAACACGGGGACAGATTCTGTTACAAAATCAACAATCAAGCAACGCTATACCAACTCTATAGAAAGCTTATACCAACTCTATACCAAGTCTATGGTTGCACAGAGGCATCACTATGGTTGCACCAAGGTATCTCAAGGGTTGCTCCACGTCTACCCTAAGGTAGCCCTATCCTTCCTCTATACCATCGCTATACCTAAGGACATAGAGAGCGGTATGAAAAGAGGTAGAGAGGCCGATGTTATCCATAGGAATTGGATGCTAAACGTAGATGAAATAGTCAAATTTAAGTATAAAAACATTAAAATTCACGAAAATGTTTTCTTTTTTTTAAAAAATGTGTACCTTTGTAGAGCAATTATTAACATCTAACTCAAAACAATTATGCAAAAGATTTTTTTCCATTGGATGTTTGCCGCCATCCTCATTTGCGGCGCAAGTGTGTTCACATCGTGTTCGTCGAACGACGATAACCCCACACAGCCCAACCTGAATGTGGCCGAAAAGATTATAGGTAAGTGGATGGTGGAAGAACTGAACGGCCAGCCGTGTCCCACGAACTGGAAGACGGTGCTGACCTTTGTGTCGCCCACCAAAGCCTACGGCAGCCTGTCGGACTTCAGTACCCCCATGTGGAACGTGAAGGTGCTGGCCGACGTGAAGATCGACGGCAACAAGGTGAACGTCATCAATACCGACGGCAACATCCGTCAGGTGCTGGACTGCACCATCCTCTCCATCACGGACAAAGACTTGCTGATGAGTTCCGACTGGAACATCTATGAGGACGGTGTAAAAATTTACCAGGAGGTCTATGGCAAGGAGCGCTATGACCGCATCACCGCCGACTACAGCCAGGACATCATTGGTACTTGGGAGGGCAAGGTAACCAGCAGCGAAGACGAACACACCGACGGCGAACTGCACCGCTGGGAGTACAAAGCCAACGGCACCTACGTATATTATAGCAAGGAGAACGACGAATGGAAGGCCGGTAACGATGTCATGGCAGACTATTTCGTTGATGGCATTCTGCTCTGCACCCGTTGGAAGAAGACCATCGACAGCAATGAACTGCGCGAGTGGTGGGAGATAGAGAGCATCAAGGACGGTGTGATGAAGTGGACGGCCCTGCGTATGCGTGATGACGGCACCACCTACACCGCCACTTTCCAGATGACGAAGGTAAAGGATTAATGTCTTTAATAAATTCTGCTATCTGACTTGGGCTTCACAGAAGGGCATACCCTTTGTGAGGCCCATGTTTAGATAGAAGGATTTTTCTGATCTTTTATGGAAGTTGCGGAGGCATCTGGGTATACCCAAACACCTCTCTCGTGACTACGAAAACGGCGGATAATAAAGATTTCGGGCAAAAAAATTGGAAATCACGGGATTTCTAAAGTAACAGGGGGACGCTGTAAGTACTATGCCTTTAGTGAAGGTAATCGTTTTCTCTGACTCCAACTTTTCAGTATACGTCAGTCTCTCTATGCGAACCTAGTCTCCAAGGACATTGGTTCGCCATGATTATAACATAGCGATAAAGGGAGATGTTCGTTTTTCCCTCACTTATTCGTACTTTCACCTTTGATGAATGTAGGCGGCATCTCGGAAATACAAAGAAAATTGTGCTTTTCTTTGGCGTTTCGCTCGATTTGCACTACCTTTGACTGTTGGTCAAGGTTCTCTTACCTAAAGGTAAAGAGTGTGGCGTTGCAATCTTTCGTTCGAAAATAAAAAGAAAAACTTGTTTTCCTTTTGTATTTTCCTCACTTATTCGTACTTTGACCGTTGGTCAATGTAGGCTGCATCTTGGAAATACAAAGAAAATTGTACTTTTCTTTGGTATTTCGCTCGATTTGCACTACCTTTCACCCTTGGTGAAGGTTCTCTTACCTAAAGGTAAAGAGTGTGGCGTTGCATTGGCGGCATCTCGAAAATAAAAGAAAAAATGGTTTTTTCTTTGTATTTTGCTCGATTTGCACTACCTTTGCACCCGATAAACGTTTATTATTTAGGATAATATGGAAAACAAGGAGACATTGGTGGAGCAATTGGCTCGCCAAATGGCCAATGTCAGTATGCAGACAGCTCACGCCATGGCGGCTGAGGAACTGGCTGATATGCTGCAACGTATGCTGGGCGTTCTGAAGGATGATGAGCGCCAGAGGCTGAAGGCGGTGGCTGAGGCTTACCTGCATGACGTGGCCGTAAACCGTAGACCTGAAGTGACAGAGGTGCGCCCCAAGGAATTGGAGTGTGATGTGGTGAGATTCCAGAATAACAAGGATAAGTGGGTCGCTCTGGTGGGATTACTCGACGGTTATCCTTACGAGATATTCACGGGTCTGCAAGACGACGAGGAAGGTATCTTCCTGCCTAAGTCGGTGACGAAGGGTAAGATTATCAAGCAGGTGAACGAGGACGGCACGAAGCGTTATGACTTCCAGTTCGAGAATACACGTGGCTATAAGATAACGGTGGAGGGACTGAGCGAGAAGTTCAATCCTGAATACTGGAACTACGCCAAGCTGATCAGTGGCGTGCTGCGCTATCGCATGCCATTAGAACATGTTATCAGATTGGTAAGCTCGCTGTCATTGTCGTCAGAGAATATCAATACGTGGAAGGTGGGCGTGGAGCGTGCTCTGAAGAAGTATCTGCCTGGTGGCGGCGAAGAGAGTGAAGAATAGAAAGGTAAAATAGTAAAAAGGTAAAAAGGAGTGAAGAATGACGATAGCTGCGAGTAAGATATATCTGGACGATATGCGTTTCTGTGCCTATCATGGCGTGATGGAACAGGAGAGGCGAGTAGGGGGCGAATATAGTGTGTCGCTCACCGTTGAGGCCGACCTGGCAGATGCAGCCCGTACGGATGACGTAGCCGATACAATCAACTATGCTGAACTCTATGAACTTGTGAAACGAGAGATGGCCATACCCTCGAAGCTGTTGGAACATGTGGCAGCAAGGATAGGACAACGTGCTATGGAAACGTTTGAAAGGATAACGACGCTGACCATTAAGGTGACAAAGTTGAATCCACCTATGGGGGCTGACTGTAAGGGCGCAAGCGTTGAGATAAAAGTAAAAAGGTAAAAAAGTAAAAAGGTAAATAAAGAAGAGACAAAATTATAAGAAATGGTAAGACAAAAGATGATATTATCAAGGTGGACGATAAAAGCATGGCTATTGCTTTTACCTTTTTACCTTTTTACTTTTTTACCTTTACATGCAGCGAAAGATAAGACTTTTACGCTGGTGATTGATGCCGGACACGGCGGACATGACGCAGGTGCCATAGGTGCCATCACCAAGGAGAAGACCATCAACCTGAATGTGGCGCTGGCATTTGGAAGACTTGTGGAACGTAACTGCAAGGATGTGAAGGTCGTATACACCCGTAAGACGGATGTGTTTGTGCCTCTACATACGCGTGCTGATATTGCCAACAATGCCAAGGCAGACCTCTTTATCAGTATCCATACCAATGCGCTGCCTAAGAAGCATATCTCACGTGGTATAGAGACCTATACACTTGGTATGCACCGTGCTGCAGATAATCTGGACGTAGCTAAGCGTGAGAACTCGGTCATCCTCATAGAAAAGGACTATAAACAGCGTTATCAGGGCTTCGACCCCAACTCGTCGGAGAGCTATATCATGTTTGAATTCATTCAGGATCGTAACATGGCACAGAGCGTAGAACTGGCAAAACTGGTACAAAAGCGCACCTGTGCGACAGCCGGACGACAGAATAAAGGCGTGAAGCAGGCGGGATTCCTGGTGTTGCGTGAGACGTCGATGCCCAGCTGTCTGATAGAACTCGGCTTTATCTCGACACCTGACGAGGAAAAGTTCCTGCATTCGGAGAGTGGGGTCGAGAAATTAGGACAAGGCATTTATCAGGCTTTTGTTGACTATTATACTCAAGTAACCAAGCCATCCCGTCCGAAGGGTAAGATGGCCCGTGCGTTGGCAGATGTCCGAGAAGGTCGTGTAGCAGATGTTGATAATGAGCCTGCTAAAGTTGAGGAAAAGGAACTGCCCAAGATGGAGGTGCCTGAGCCTGCCATTGAACAACCCAAAGAGGATTCTTCGGTTGTTGCGAAGGTAGAAAAGATGCCTGCCCCAGCCCAGAAGCCTGTTCAGGAAACGAAGCCTGCGCCAGTGGTGACTGAAAAGAAAGGCGCTCCCGTATTTAAATTGCAGATTCTGGCATCATCGACCAAACTGAAGCCTACTGACCCTCAGTTGAAGGGACAAAAGCAGGCGGACTGCTATCAGGAAGGTGGGTTGTATAAGTATACACTTGGTAGCTCGGAAGATTACAATGAGATATATCAGTTGCGCAAAAAACAGCTGACGAACTTCCCCCAAGCCTTCATCATTGCTTTCAAGAATGGTCAGAAGATGAACGTACAGGAGGCAATACGGGAATTTAAGAATAAAAAGGTAAAAAGGTAAAAAGGTAAAAAAGTAAAAAGGTAAAAAGGTAAAAAAGTAAAAAGGTAAAAAAGTAAAAAGGTAAAAAAGTAAAAAAGTAAAATATAACGCGATATGAAATTCTTTACGAAGGAAGTTAAGATTGCACTGACAGCCATTTTGGGTATCGTCGTGCTGTTCTATGGACTACAGTTTCTGAAGGGACTGACCATTTTTTCGAATGACGACTCCTACTATGTGACGTTTACCGACGTGAGCGGCCTGTCATCATCGTCGCCTGTGTATGCCAATGGCTATAAGGTGGGTGTGGTAAAGGATATTATCTACGATTACAGTCCACAAGGCAAGATAGTGGCTGTGATGGGATTGGATAAGAATATGCGTGTGCCTCAGGGGACGCGTGCCGAAATAGCCAGCGACCTGTTGGGTAATATTAAGGTGAATCTGGTGCTGGGTAGCGATCCGCTTCACATGTTAGCTAGTGGCGATACCATTTCCGGTGGAGCTGAAGAGGGTATGATGAGTAAACTCGGCGCAATGATGCCTGCTATCGAGGCCATCATGCCCAAGCTGGACTCTATCATGACCAGTCTGAACATACTGCTGGCAGACCCGGCCTTGCGTAACACGCTGCACAATGTGGAGGGTATGACGGGCAATCTGAATGCCACCAGTCAGGAACTGAGAGCTTTATCGGCATCACTGAACCGTGACGTGCCTGGCATGATGACTAAGGCCAATGGCGTGCTTGACAATACCCAGCAGTTGACGCAGAACCTTTCACAGATCGATGTGGCTGCCATGACTGCCAGCGTCAATAAGACGTTAGAGAATGTGGAACAGATGACTAAGAAACTGAACTCCAACGAGGGCACTTTGGGACTGCTGATGCGTGATGCCACACTCTATAATAATCTGAGTTCGACAGCCGCCTCAGCTGACTCTCTCTTGATAGACCTCAAGGCACATCCAAAACGTTACGTACACTTCTCAGTTTTTGGTAAAAGTGATAAACAAAAGTAGACCTAATTTTTAATTTGTCTAAATAATTTGAGGACGTCATTTTTTATCTGCTTAGCATTGGCAAATGCTTGATAATTCTATACTTTACGGTAACTGAACAATATGACCTGCACGTGGATTTTATCATGTGCAGGTTTGTGCGTAAAATGTGATTTATCAAAGACTTACAATTGTGCAAGGGGATTCGTCGATTAAAAAGATTTAAATGTGTGATAAAGTATGCAAGATTAAGCATTTACGAAGATATGCATTCTTGATGAGAAAAAATACGGATTTGTTTTTTTGGAAAAAAAGTGCGACCTTTGCACTCGGAAATAACTGAGACCATTCACTTGTCTTAAGTAATAAAATTAAATAAAAAAGTAAGTAACGCCGCATGGTAAATAATCCAAAGGCGCTTTGGGACAACTGCCTTAGTCTGATTAAGGACAATGTCACGGAGCAGCAATTCAGAACGTGGTTCGCGCCAATCGTCTTCGAGAATTACAACGAGGACAGCCGGACTCTTCTCGTACAGGTACCTAGTATGTACGTGTATGAGTATCTGGAGCAGTACTATGTGGGACTGTTGAGCAAGGCACTGATACGCTGCTTTGGTCAGAACGTACAACTTACTTATCGTGTGGTTACCGACAAGCAGCATGGTATTATTCAGGAGGTAGAAGGTGAGGAACCAGTGAATATTGAGCGTCCTCAACCCACTAATCGTGCCAATAAGACGCCTGACGTACTGGATGCTGTCGCTAACGACTTGAATCCTCAGTTGGATGTCCACAAGACATTCCAGAACTTTATAGAAGGTGCTTCGAACAAGTTGCCGCGTACGGTGGGCATCTCTATTGCCGAACATCCGGGCAAGTCTACCTTTAATCCTTTCTTTGTCTTCGGACCTTCGGGTTGTGGTAAGACGCACTTGATCAATGCCATTGGTGTGCGTTGTAAGGAGATGTACCCTCAGAAGCGTGTGCTCTATGTGTCGGCCCGTCTGTTCCAGGTGCAATTCACGGATGCTGTACGCCAAAATAAGGTGAACGAGTTCATCCAGTTCTATCAGACCATTGATGTACTTGTCGTTGATGATATCCAGGAGTGGGCAACAGCTACGAAGACGCTCGACACATTCTTCCATATCTTCGACCACCTGTTCCGTTTGGGTAAGCAGATCATTCTTGCTTCCGACCGTCCTCCTGTTGACTTGCAGGGTGTGAAGGACCGCCTGTTGACGCGTTTCTCCTGTGGACTGATTGCTGAGTTGGAGCATCCTAACGTACAGTTGTGCATCGATATCCTGAAGGCTAAGTGTCGTCGTGACGGCTTGAAGATTCCTGAGGATGTCATCCAGTTTATTGCTGAGACGGCCAATGGCAGTGTGCGCGACTTGGAGGGTGTGGTCAACTCGCTGATGGCTTATTCGATCGTTTACAATTCGAATGTCGATATGCGACTGGCTGAGCGTGTCATCAAACGTGCTGTTAAGGTGGATAACAAACCGCTGACGGTGGACGATATCTTAGAGAAAGTGTGTGACCACTATCATGTGCCCCAGCAGCAGGTGTTCAGTCGCAGTCGGAAGCGTGACTATGTATTGGTGCGTCAGGTGTCGATGTATTTGGCACAGAAATATACCAAAATGCCTGCTGGACGTATTGGGCAGTTGATTGGTGGGCGCGATCATTCAACGGTTATCCATAGTTGTAGTGCCATTGAACAGCGTTTGAAAGTCGACAAGGCATTCCTTTCAGAGCTGAGTAGCATTGAAAACTCCTTTAAGTTGAAGAAATAAAAAAACTTCCAGCCGAATGGTTGGAAGTTTTTTTATCTTACATCTTACATCTTACATCAGCCCTCTTACAGGTTGTCCTTCTCGATATCCTTGAAGTACTTGTAGGTTGCAACCTTCAACTCGTCAGTAGCGGGCTCGTCGCAAACAATGATGCCATGCTGGTGAGTCTGTAGGGCAGAAATGGTCCATGCCTGACAAACAGGTCCCTCAATAGCAGCCTGCAAGGCACGAGCCTTGTGGTGACCATTGCAGAGAATCATTACTTCGCGGGCAGCCATCACAGTACCTACACCAACGGTCAGGGCCAACTTGGGCACCTTGTTCACGTCGTTATCGAAGAAACGAGAGTTGGCAATGATGGTGTCAGAGGTCAGCGTTTTCACGCGGGTCTTAGAAGCCAAGCTTGAGAAAGGCTCATTGAAAGCAATATGACCGTCAGGACCGATACCACCGATGAACAGGTCGATACCGCCTGCCTCGGCAATCATCTCCTCGTAGTGAGCACACTCTGCTTCCAAGTCCTCGGCATTGCCGTTCAGGATATGGATGTTCTCCTTGGGGCAATCAATATGGTCGAACAGGTTGCGAGCCATAAAAGAGTGGTACGACTCTGGATGCGACTCAGGTAGTCCTACATATTCGTCCATGTTGAACGTCAGCACGTTCTTAAATGAAACACGACCTTCCTTGTTGGCTTTAACAAGGCAGGCATACATTCCCTCGGGTGAGCTACCAGTAGGCAGACCCAGCACGAAGGGCTTCTCTGCTGTGGGCTTAAAGGCATTGATGCGCTCAATGACGTGTTCAGCAGCCCACTGCGACATTTTCTGATAATCAGATTCAATTATAACTCTCATAAGTCTAAAAATATAAAGTTTTTTGTCTTATCGGGTGCAAAGTTATAAAAAAAAGTGAAAAGTGAATAGTGAAAAGTGAAAAATTTGCTTTTGTCATCTGAAATTTAATGTTTAATGCTTAATGTTTAATGTTTTTTTTGTACCTTTGCCCCATATTATATATAATATGAAGGAATTTGTTATCTCTGAGGTCAAGGCCGAGACTGCTGTGCTGGTAGGACTGATTACACAGCAGCAGGACGAGGCTAAGACAAAAGAATATCTGGATGAGTTAGAGTTCTTGGCTGATACCGCTGGTGCCGTTACTGTGAAGCGTTTTACACAGAAGGTGCAGGGTCCCAGTCAGGTGACGTATGTGGGTAAGGGTAAGCTCGAAGAAATCAAGCAATATATTAAGCAGCAAGAAGATGCTTATGATGAGTGGATGGATGCTCATCGGGGGTTCGACGGTTCGGTGGTGATGTCGGGAGACGAGGACTGTCCGCAGCCCGTGGGAATGGTTATCTTTGACGATGAGCTGAGTGCCAAGCAGATTCGTAATATCGAGAGCGAGTTGAGGGTGAAGATTCTGGACCGTACCAGTCTGATTCTTGACATCTTTGCTATGCGTGCACAGACTGCTGAGGCTAAGACTCAGGTGGAGTTGGCACAGTACCGCTATATGCTACCCCGTCTGCAGCGCTTGTGGACCCACCTTGAACGACAGGGTGGTGGCTCTGGCTCTGGTGGTGGAAAGGGTTCTGTAGGACTTCGTGGCCCTGGTGAGACGCAGTTGGAAATGGACCAGCGCATCATCCGTCAGCGCATTTCGTTACTGAAAGAACGTCTTGTGGAGATAGACAAGCAGAAGACGACGCAGCGTAAAAACCGTGGTCGCTTGATTCGTGTGGCGCTGGTGGGCTATACCAACGTAGGTAAATCGACGATGATGAATCTTCTGTCGAAGAGTGATGTTTTTGCTGAGAACAAACTCTTTGCAACCTTGGATACCACCGTACGCAAGATGACCATCGATAATCTGCCCTTCCTGTTGGCTGATACTGTTGGTTTTATCCGTAAACTGCCCTCTGACTTGGTAGAAAGCTTTAAGAGCACCCTCGATGAGGTGCGTGAAGCCGATATGCTAGTACATGTCGTGGACATCTCTCATCCTGATTTTGAGGAGCAGATTCAGGTGGTGGAGAAGACGCTGTCTGATTTGGGCTGTGCTGATAAACCGTCAATGCTGGTATTCAACAAAATTGATGCCTACACTTGGACACCACAGGACGAGGACGACCTGACGGAGCCCACACGTGAAAACATATCGTTGGATGAACTCAAGAAGACCTGGATGGCTAAGATGGCAGTTGGCAATTTGCCGTTAGCTGTTGGCCAAAAGCCAATAGCCAATAGCCAAGAGCCCTTGTTTATTTCGGCTAAGAAAAAAGAGAATATCGACGAACTACGCGAGGTACTTTATAAGAAGGTGCGTGAACTGCACGTACAGAAATATCCGTATAACGACTTCCTATATACAATTGACGAACAATGAACTTTAAAAATAGACTTATGAGAGATTACAGACAACTAACACAAGAAGAGATTAATGTGCTTGAGAGCAATAGCTGTTGGGCTGAAGATTGGAACAAGGTTAAGGTAGACGAAGCTTTTCGTCCGTATAATTTCCATCGCGTGGTATTTTATGGCGATATCTGCCTGGGTAAGTTTGAAAAGACGGTTGAGGTAGCCAAGGGCTTTACGAAGCACTCTGGTATCAATGACGCTACACTTCGTAATGTGACAGTGGGCGACGACTGCTTGATAGAGAAGATTGGTAACTTCATTAACAATTATACCATTGGTAACGACTGCTATATTTCGAATGTCTCGACCATGGAGACCACAGAAGGAGCTACCTATGGCGAAGGTCACATGGTGAGTGTACTCAACGAGATGGGCGATGGCAATGTGATGCTGTTCCACGACCTGAACTCACAGTTGGCAGCCTTCATGGTGGAGCACTTCAACGATAAGCAGCTGAAGGACAACATCATCCGACTCATCAATGAGGAGGTTCGTTTCTCGCAGCCTGAGCGTGGCACACTGGGTAATGGTGTGAAGATCATCAACTCGAAGGAGATTACCAATACTGTGGTGAAGGACGACTGCGAAATCAATGGCGCTGCACGCCTGTCTGATTGTACTATCATGTCGTCTGCTGACGCTTCTGTATATATTGGAACGGGTGTCATCTGCGAAAACTCGATTATCTGCAACGGTTGCTCGATTACTAATTCTGTGAAGATGCAGGATTGCTTCGTTGGCGAGGCCTGTCAGATTACCAATGGTTTCACAGCTGAGGCCAGCGTATTCTTTGCCAACTCATATATGGCCAATGGTGAGGCTTGTGCTGCCTTCTGTGGACCGTTCTCTGCATCGCACCATAAGTCGAGCCTGCTCATTGGCGGTGAGTTCTCGTTCTACAATGCTGGTTCGAATACCAACTTCTCAAACCATGCCTACAAGATGGGTCCCTTGCACTATGGTACCTTGGAGCGTGGCACAAAGACCGCTTCAGGCGCCTATGTGCTGATGCCTGCTAAGATAGGTGCTTTCTCTGTGTGTTTTGGTAAACTGATGAACCATCCCGACATGCGCTGTCTGCCCTTTGCCTATCTGATGGCATACGGTGAGACCATGTACATTGTCCCAGGTCGTAACATTACCACTGTAGGCCTGTACCGTGATATCAAGAAGTGGCCCAAGCGTGACAAGCGTGCTGCCTCGTGCCGCAAGAGTGTCATCAATTTCGACTGGCTCTCGCCGTTTACTGTTGGAGAAATTGTGCAGGGTAAGAAGATTCTGGAGAACCTGCGTCAGGCCGGTGGTAACAATGTGTCGAGCTACAACTTCCAGGAATATATTATCAATGCCTCGTCGTTGAAGAAAGGTATCAAGTATTACGATATTGCCCTGCGTATCTATATGGGTGCCGTATTGAAGCGTGCTGTTAAAGGCGGATGGTTGGGTAAACCGGAAAGCACGGTGGGCGAGGGTGATTGGATAGACCTCAGTGGACTGCTGTTGCCCGCCAGTGAGGAACAGCGCCTGATTGACGACATCAAGAGTGGCTCTGTGGAGAGCATTCATGATGTCTTGCAGCGCTTCTACGATATCGATGCGAACTATCGTAAATACCAGTGGGCGTGGACCTACAAACTCATTCTCGACTATTATGGTGTCGACGAACTGACAGAGCCAACGATGCAGTGTATCCGTGAAGATTACGTGAAAGCTCGTCGTGCGTGGATTGCCGAAATCCGCAAGGACGCCCAGAAGGAGTTCGATATGGGCGACGTCGAACAGGAGGTTTACGATGACTTTATTTCAAAACTTGATCACGAAATAGATTATGAGGACTAAATAAGGGTAAAAAAGTAAAAAGGTAAAAAAGTAAAAAGGTAAAAAAGTAAATATAAATAACGTGGAAGAAAGCGTAATATATAAGCTCAGCAAGAAGTTTGCATTGCGGATGAGAAAACTGTATGTTATTCTTACTGAAATAAGAAAAGAATATGTTATTTCAAAACAGTTATACAGAAGTGGAACAAGCATAGGTGCAAATGTTGCAGAAAGTATATATGCGCAGAGCGAAGCAGATTATACAAATAAATTGAAAATAGCATTAAAAGAAGCAAGTGAATCAAAATATTGGTTAGAACTGTTGTTTGAGTCTGAATTATTGAATCAGCAAGAATACAATTCTTTGATTAATGATATTAATATCATATTAGGAACATTAGTAAACATAATTAATAAAGTTGATAAGAAATGAAAAAGTTACAAGGCTCATTTTTTTTACCTTATTACCTTTTTACCTTTTTACTTTTAGTCACTGCTTGCAGTAAGTATAAGTATGAAGAGGTAAAGGGCGACCTGTCGAAGACACGTATCTACACCCTCGACAATGGGCTGAAGGTGTACTTGAGTGTCAACGAGGAGAAACCCCGTTTGAATGCCTTTATCGCTGTGCGTACCGGTTCAAAGAACGATCCCGCAGAGACCACAGGCTTGGCTCACTATTTGGAGCACCTGATGTTTAAGGGTACAGATAAGTTTGGCGTCACCGATGCCAAGAGTGAGGCACCATTGCTGGCTGATATCGAGGCTCGTTACGAGAAGTATCGCACACTGACCGATCCTGCTGAGCGTCGTCAGGTTTACCACGAGATAGACAGCGTCAGTCAGTTGGCAGCCAAGTACTTTATTCCTAACGAGTATGACAAGCTGATGTCGGCTATTGGAGCCGAGGGTACCAACGCTTACACCAGTTTCGATGTGACGTGCTATGTGGAGGATATTCCCAGCAACGAGATTGAGAATTGGGCCAAAATTCAAAGCGAGCGCTTCCAGAATATGGTGATCCGCGGTTTCCACACCGAGTTGGAGGCTGTTTACGAGGAGTATAATATCAGTCTGACGCGCGACTCGCGCAAGCAGTTGGCAGCCTTGTTGGGTAAGCTGTTCCCTAATCACCCCTATGGTCTCCAGACGACGTTGGGCTCTCAGGAACACCTGAAGAATCCTTCCATCGTCAACATCAAAAACTATTTCAAGAAGTGGTATGTGCCCAACAATGTCGCTATCTGTATGGCGGGCGATTTTGATCCCGACGAGGTGATTGCCATCATCGACAAGTATTTTGGCGGATGGCAACCTGGTGAGGATGTCGCTCAACCTGAGTTTGCTGCCCTGCCTGATTTGACAGCACCGCAGGACACTACCGTCATTGGTCCCGAGGCCGAAAGCCTGTGGTTAGGCTGGCGTTTTGCGCCGGGTGCCTCACTGCAGGGTGATACTTTGACCGTCATTGAACACATGCTCAGCAACGGTACAGCAGGTTTGCTTGACCTTGACATCAACCAGCAGATGAAGATGCTCGATGCCCGTTGTTTCAGCTATCTGCTGCAAGACCACTCTATTGTGGCCATGACGGGTAATCCCCGTGAGGGTCAGACCCTCGACGATGTGCGCCAGTTGTTGCTGGCCGAGATTGAAAAGCTAAAGAAGGGTGAGTTCAGCGATGATCTGCTGCCTTCTGTTGTCAACAATCTGAAGTTGCAGTATTACAATGCCCTTGAGAGTAATGAGGACCGCGTCTTTATGTTTGTCGATGCGTTCATCAATGGCACGCCCTGGGAACAGGTCGTCAAGGCTCAGGAGCGTATTGAAGGCATGACCAAGCAGCAGATTGTGGACTTTGTCAATCGTCATTTCAAAGACAACTATGTGGCTGTTTATAAGCGTCAGGGTGTCGACCCCAACCAGAAGAAGATTGACAAGCCTGAGATTACAGCTATCCCCACCAACCGCGATACGGTGAGCCAGTTCGTAAAGGACATCCAGAAGACTGAGGTGAAGCCCATCGAACCTAAGTTCGTCGATTTCCAGCGCGACCTGACGTTTGGTGATATGATGGTAGGGGATAAGGAGGCCGTTACGCTGCCTTACATCTATGTCCAGAACGTGGAGAATGGTCGTTTCACCCTCTCATTCCGCTACGATTTTGGCGAGGAGTCTGAGCTGAAGTATGCCTACGCAGCTGACTATTTGGACTATCTGGGCACCGATAAGCTCACACCTGAGCAGGTGAAGCAGCAGTTCTATAAGTTGGCCTGCAACTACAGCATCTCTGTCGCTGCCCGTAACATAACCGTTTCGCTCGATGGTCTTGGCGAGAATATGGCTGAGGCTCTTGGACTGCTCGAAAACCTGTTGCAGCATGCCAAGGTCGACAACGAAGCCTGGCAGCAGTATATTGCCGTACGTGAAAAGCAGCGTGCTGACAATAAACTCAACCAACAGTATAACTTTGCTTATCTGTCTCGCTATGGCCAGTATGGTCCCTATAACACCTATCGCAATGCGTTGACAGCCCAGCAGTTGCAGGCCATCAATCCTCAGGAGTTGCTCGACTTGTTGAAGCAGTTGAGCCAGTATCAGCATAGTGTGCTCTACTATGGTCCTGCTACAGAGCAGCAACTCTGCGAGGCCGTCAAAGCCCAGCATGTTGTGCCTGCTGCCCTGAAGCCTGTACCCGAAGGAAAGCACTATACTTTGCAGACCACACCTCAGAATGAGGTGCTGCTGGCGCCCTACGATGCCAAGAACATCTACATGCAGATGTACTATATCGACGACTACAAGTTCAATCCTGATGAGGCCGCTGTCAAGGAGGTCTTCAACGAGTACTATGGCGCTTCGATGGCCAGCATCGTTTTCCAGGAGATGCGCGAGAGCCGCGGCCTGGCCTATAATGCTTATGCAGGCTATTTTGATCCCGATTATAAGGATGAGAAGGAGATGGCTTTGGTACATATCATCACGCAGAACGACAAGATGATGGACTGCGTACACCAGTTCCTCAACATCCTTGATACCATTCCGCAGAGCGAGGCATCGTTCAAGATTGCCAAAGAGGCCGTCACCAAGCGTATTGCCAGCACACGTACCACCAAGTACGGATTGATTACGAAGTGGCTGTGGGCCAAGCAGCGTGGCATCGACTACGACGAGAACGAGCGCATCTATAAGGCACTGCCTGGTACGTCACTCGACGACATCGTGAAGTTCGAACAGGCTCGTATGGCGCATAAGACGTGGCGTTATGTCATCCTTGGCAATGAGAAGGAACTGGACATGAAGTCTCTCGAGAAGATAGCTCCTATTCGCCGTCTGACTACAGAGGAAATTTTTGGATATTAATTATATTAATTTAGCAACGGACAACAGGACTAACACGACTATTTGCATTGAAAAAAGTCCTTAAGTCCTGTAGTCCGGTGCAAAAAAAAAGAAAAAGTATGGCTAAAAACGTAGAATTCAAGTATGCCCCCATGTTCCAGGTGGGCGAGGACAAGACGGAGTACCGTCTGTTGTCGAAGGAAGGCGTGACAACCGCCGAGTTTGAAGGAAAGACGATTGTCAAGGTGTCGAAGGAGGCCTTGACACTGTTGGCACAGCAAGCTTTCCACGATGTGGAGTTCATGCTGCGCAGAGAGCACAACGAACAGGTGGCTAAGATACTGACCGACCCTGAGGCCAGTGAGAATGATAAGTACGTAGCCCTGCAGTTCCTGCGCAATGCTGAGGTGGCTTGCAAGGGTATCCTGCCTTTCTGTCAGGACACTGGTACTGCTATCATCCACGGTGAGAAGGGACAGCAGATCTGGACTGGTTTCGAGGATGAAGAAGCTCTGAGTCTGGGTGTGTTCAACACCTTTACTCAGGACAACCTGCGCTACTCGCAGAACGCTCCTCTGAACATGTACGACGAGGTGAACACCCGTTGCAACCTGCCTGCACAGATTGATATCGAGGCAACAGAGGGTGCTGAGTATAAGTTCGTGATGGTAGCTAAGGGTGGTGGCTCTGCTAACAAGACCTATTTCTACCCAATGACAAAGGCTACTATCCAGAACGAGGGTACACTCATCCCATTCCTGGTAGAGAAGATGAAGAGTCTGGGAACAGCTGCATGTCCTCCATACCACATCGCATTCGTTATCGGTGGTACATCAGCTGAGAAGAACCTGCTGACAGTGAAGCTGGCTTCAATCAAGTTCTACGACGGTCTGCCAACAACAGGTGACGAGACCGGTCGTGCTTTCCGTGATATCGACCTGGAGCAGAAGCTGATTAAGGAGGCTCAGAAGATCGGACTGGGTGCACAGTTCGGTGGTAAGTATCTGGCTCACGACATCCGTGTGATCCGTCTGCCACGTCATGGTGCCAGCTGTCCTATCGGTATGGGTGTAAGCTGCTCTGCCGACCGTAACATCAAGGCTAAGATCAACGCCGACGGTATCTGGCTTGAGAAGATGGATAGCAACCCAACAGAGCTGATTCCTGAGGAGCTGCGCAAGCCTGGTGAGGGTGGCAAGGGTATCGAGATAGACCTGAACGAGGGTATCGATGCTGTACGTGCAGAGCTCTCTAAGTATCCTGTAAGCACACGTGTGAACCTGAAGGGTACCATCATCGTGGCCCGTGACATCGCTCACGCTAAGCTGAAGGCCCGTCTGGATGCCGGTGAGGGTATGCCTGACTACTTCAAGAAGTACCCAGTGCTGTATGCCGGACCTGCTAAGACTCCAGAGGGATATCCTTGTGGATCGATGGGACCAACAACAGCCAACCGTATGGACCCATACGTAGACGAGTTCCAGGCTAATGGTGCATCGCTGGTAATGATTGCCAAGGGTAACCGTTCAGACGTTGTGACCGAGGCTTGTAAGAAGCATGGTGGTTTCTATCTGGGAACTATCGGTGGCGTGGCCGCAGTGCTCTCTCAGAGCTCTATCAAGAGCATTGAGTGCGTAGAGTACCCAGAGCTGGGTATGGAGGCTGTATGGAAGATTGAGGTGGAGGACTTCCCCGCATTCATCCTTGTGGATGACAAGGGTAATGACTTCTTCAAGACCCTGAAGCCTTGGACACCTTGTAAAAAGTAAAAAGGTAAAAAGTAAAAAGGTAAAAATAAAAAAGGTAAAAAGGTAAAAAAGTAAAAAAGTAAAAATAAAAAAGGTAAAAGGGTAAAAAAGGTATGGAGAGTAGAAGATATATGAGCACAATAGGTGTGGTAAGATGTTTTTTACTATTTTACCTTTTTACCTTTTTACCTTTCTCTGCTGTGGCAGAAGATAGTATTCGTATGCGCCCTTGCCGTAGTGGCATTCAGCAGCCTATTACTACGCGCTCTTCTCGTGCAGCGGAAACACCTTCTCTGGTTGGCGGCGACTTCTATCATGGTAATCGGCATCAACTGGTCATATTGGCTGCATTCCGTGATCAGGCCTTCCTGGATGACAAGGCTACAACGCTTGCCAAGTGGAATAATATCTTCAATGCTGAAAACTATCATGAGGATTCGTACGTGGGCTCCGTTCACGACTATTTCTATGCTCAGAGCTATGGGCAGTTCAACCTTACATTCGACCTGATTCATGTCAATCTGCCCGACTCCCTGAAGAGGTATCACAGCACGTATTCTCACGACGAGAACTCGCAGTATATGGTCGACGACATTGTCGATATCCTCCAGACGCTGTCAATCGATTGGAGCCAGTACGACTGGAATGGTGATGGCTACGTCAACCAAATCATCATCGTCTATGCCGGTAAGGGCCAGAATGTCGATGGAGGTTCCAACACCATTTGGCCTCACCAGTGGTGGCTTAGCAAACATCTGAAAAACCCGAATAAGCAGAGTGAGGGCTATCGCGACTACCGTACTGTAAACAGCGGCGGCAAGCAGTTCATCATTGACTGCTATTGTTGCGCTCAGGAAACGGTCAATGGGTATAGTGTGAAGACATCCTTTGGCACCATCTGCCATGAATATAGCCACTGCTTCGGATTTCCCGATTTCTACTATGGCGGTGGTACAAAAACCGTAGGTAGTTGGGACCTGATGGACTATGGCAACTATGGTGATAGTGGTTTCCGCCCTTGTGGCTATTCGGCTCATGAACGTATGCTGATGGGATGGGTGACTCCCGTTGAGCTCACTACTGCCACGACAGTGTCCTCCGTGCCAGCACTCTACGACCAGCCGCAGGCCTATATCATCCGTAACGACGCTTACCGTGATGAGTTTTATATTATTGAGAACCGCCAACAGACGGGGTGGGATGCATCGTTGCCGGGCAGTGGTCTCGTCGTGTTCCATGTCGACTACGATGCGTCTATATGGCCAAGTACAGAAGTAACGCCTAACAGTAAGGACAAGAAACGCTATCGAATCATTCCTGCTAATAATAAAAATTCCACAACCGATGCGTCCTTGGCGGGCTGGACTTATCCTTATCAGTCTAATGACTCGTTGACCAACACGTCAGAGCCGGCGGCCACGCTCAATAATGACAATACCGACGGTACGAAACTGATGAACAAGTCGCTCTATGATATGCAAGTAGAGGACGGCCTGGCCTCCTTCCGATTCGCAGTAGGCCCACCGACAGGCATTGCTGAATGCACCAGTTCTCAAACCAATACGATTCTTTACGACCTTGGCCCTATATATATAATAAGGTGTACTAATGGAGAAATAAAAAAGGTGATGAAGCACTAAACGCTTCATCACCTTTTTTATTTTTTTACTTTTTTACTTTTTTATATGCGAAAAGTTTCGTACCTT
>JAFVHO010000021.1 GCA_017474485.1 Prevotella sp. | reverse complement strand
GTCAGGGGCAACAACCCGCTCTACAAAGCGTCCGTAGAGCAGATAACCAAGAATCAGAGCCACCAGGCTCAAGGCGAATGAAATCATTTTTTCGTATAGTTTTTTAAATTCTTTCGGCAAAGGTAAGAAAAAGTTTAGAGATTTTCGTATCTTTGCAAGCAAAAAGTTGAAAATTGAAGCAATTTCTTTACATATTCCTATTATTTGGAGCTCTGACATGCTTTGCACAACCCAAGCATGAGGTGCGTGCTGTGTGGTTGACAACCATCGGAGGCATCGACTGGCCGAGTACGTATGCCCACGACGGAATGGGCATTGAAGCACAGAAGCGACAACTATGTAGTATGCTCGACAGACTAAAGAAGGCTGGTGTCAATACGGTGATGTTGCAGACGCGCGTCCGAGCCACTACCATCTATCCTTCCGATTTAGAGCCGTGGGACGGTTGTTTGTCTGGAAAGCCAGGTGTGTCGCCTGGCTACGATGCCCTGCAGACGGCTATCGACGAGTGTCATCGAAGAGGTATGGAACTGCATGCTTGGGTGGTCACCATTCCTGTAGGCAAGTGGAATACGTATAGTTGCAAGCGCATCCGACAGCGTTATCCATCGCTAATTATGAAGATTGGCGACGAGGGATATATGAATCCTGAGGCATACGGAACAGTCGATTACCTGACAAACATCTGTCAGGAGATAACGGAGCGTTACGACATCGATGGTATCCATCTGGACTATATCCGCTATCCTGAAACGTGGAGGGGCCGTATGTCGGCAGACAACATCACGCGTATCGTGAGGGCTATCAGTGCAAGGGTGAAATCCTTCAAGCCGTGGGTTAAGATGAGCTGCTCGCCCATTGGTAAGTACGACGATTTGTCTCGCTATCGTTCGAATGGTTGGAATGCCCGTCGTCGTGTGGCTCAGGATGCCCAATCGTGGTTACGTGAAGGGCTGATGGACCAGCTCTATCCCATGATGTACTTTCAGGGCAATAACTTCTACCCATTTGCCATCGACTGGCAGGAAAACAGTTACGGACGTACCATCGTATCAGGTCTGGGCATCTATATGCTTGACCCTAAGGAAGGGCGCTTCCAACTGTCTGAAATCAAACGCCAGCTGAACGTGACGCGGCAGATTGGTGTCGGACATTGCTACTTTCGCGCCAAGTTCCTGTTGGATAATATCAAAGGTGTATTGGATTATGTGACGTGGTTCGACCGCTACCCTGCCCTCATTCCACCAATGACGTGGGCACAAAGCATAGCCCCCACAGCACCTACCACCCTGAAAGTGAGACACACGAAGCAGGGCGACCAGCTGAGTTGGAGCGGTGCCAAGGACAGAAGTGACGGCCCATACCTATTATATAATATATATGCATCAAGGGAGAAACCTGTTGATACTAGCAACCCTGCCAACCTCATCGCTACGCATTATCTCTGGCAGAGTTTGCAGGTTCCGCATACTGCAACAGCATCGCACTCCTTCCACTATGCCGTCACCGCTCTCGACCGCTATGGCAATGAGAGTGAGGCCATTCAGGAGCCGACTGTCAAACCCTCTGTCAATCCTGAGCGTCAACCCCTAACACCCATCACTCAAAGACGAAATCCATGGAGAAAATAATATTAGGTATTGACCCAGGAACAAACATCATGGGTTATGGTGTCATCAAGGTAAAGGACAACAAGGCTGAAATGGTGACGATGGGTGTGATAGACTTGCGAAAATTCGGCGACGGCTATCTGAAACTGGGACATATCTTCGAACGTGTCACAGGCATCATCGACGGTTACCTGCCAGACGAGATGGCTATCGAGGCACCATTCCTACAGAAGAATGTACAGACAACGCTGAAACTAGGGCGTGCACAAGGTACGGCGATTGCTGCTGCCATCCATCATGGTGTGCCCGTTCATGAATATGCACCCATGAAAATCAAGATGGCTATCACGGGCAATGGTGCTGCGTCAAAGGAACAAGTGGCTGGCATGTTGCAACGCCTGCTGAAGTTCGATAAGGAGGCGCTGACGAAATTCATGGATGCGACGGATGCGCTTGGAGCGGCCTACTGTCATTTCATGCAGATGAACCGTCCTGAGAGCGAAGCACACTACAAGGGCTGGAAGGATTTTATCACCAAGAACAAAGAAAGGGTCAAGAAGTAAGCATGGGAAAGGTAACAGTCATAGCAGGAAGAAACGGAAGCGGTAAGACGCTCTATATAGAACAGTTGCGACGCAAGTTAGCATCTGATAGTGTGCGCTATATCGCATTTACGGACTCATATGGTGTGAATGTCGACGGACAATACTACTTGCAACTGCGCTGGAATCAGCACGACATCGACCACGAGACACCTACCGTAGGTGAACTCCTACAACGTGCCTATCTCTTGGCTGGTGAGGATACAGAGGAACGTCGACAAATGCAGCAACAGCTGTATAGTCTGTTTCACATGGACGAATTCCTTGACAAATATATCATCACGCTGTCGAGTGGCGAACTGCGTAAGTTCCAACTCACGAAAACGCTGTTTGCCAATCCACGACTGCTCATCATGGACAATCCCTTTATAGGACTGGATGCTGAGACGCGCGACCAACTGAAAGAATTACTGCAGAGGTTGGCAGAAGAACGTGAAATGGAAATCATGCTCGTCATTGCGAAGACGGACGACATACCAGAATTCGCCAATGAAGTCAAAGAGACATCGCCTTTGGAAGCCATTTCTGCCCACGTGCTGTCACCAGAAAAGCAGGAAGCCATCCTGTCGCTCCCCTATCACGATAACGACTACGACTGCCAACGTGTAGTGGACATGAAGAAGGTATGCATCCGTTATGGCGAGCGCACCATTCTGAAAGATGTAGACTGGACTGTCATGAATGGTGAACGCTGGGCACTGTCAGGACAAAATGGCAGTGGTAAGTCGACGTTACTCTCACTCATCTGTGCCGATAATCCGCAGAGCTATGCATGCGATATCACGCTGTTCGATCGTCCTCGAGGTTCAGGCGAAAGCATCTGGGACATCAAGAAACACATTGGCTATGTGTCGCCCGAGATGCATCGCAGCTATAAACGTAACCTGCCTGCCATCCGCATTGTGGCCAGTGGACTGATGGACTCCATCGGACTCTATGCCGTACCCAACGCACAGGACTACGAAAAGTGCCGTTGGTGGCTCGACATCTTTGGCATTGGCGAGTTGGCAGACAGACCATTCCTACAGCTTTCAAGCGGTGAACAGCGCTTAGTACTCTTGGCACGTGCCTTCGTCAAGGACCCACAGTTGCTGATTCTTGACGAACCTCTGCACGGACTGGATCTCTGGAACCGCCGTCTGGTGAAAGATATCATCGAGACATTTTGTCAGCGCCGCAATAAAACGATGATTATGGTAACTCATTATCAGACGGAACTGCCGAATAATATTACACACCAGAAGTTTTTGGCACGGAATTTGTAAATCGTAAATTGTAAATCGTCAAATTGTAAATCATAGTGACAAGTCAATTTTCACCCAAGGTATCCGAGATTCTCGCCTACTCGCGCGAAGAAGCTGCACGGTTAGCCAGTCAGAGCGTAGCACCAGAGCATCTGCTCTTAGGTATGCTACGCATGAAGGATGGCCCCGTCATCAGCGTATTCCAACGGCTAGACATCAATCTGATGAGTGTCAAGACAGAATTGGAAACCCGCGTACGCGAAGATGAAATAGGACGACCCATATACACACAACAATTAGTATTGAACGACAAAGCTAGCAACATTCTGAAACTGGCTGTGCTCGAAGCCCGTCTGCAACATACCACACGTGTAGAGGAACAGCATCTGCTGCTGGCCATTCTGCATGACCAAACGGAGACGGGTGCCAAACAAGTATTAGAGATGAACAACATGAACTACGAAGATGCGCTGACGATGTTCAGCGTAAAAAACGGTATAGGACTGCCTGACGAAGACTACGAGGAAGAGGAGCAGAACGACTCTTCTGGTAGTGTGTCCAGCGGTTCAGCCACAGGAAAAACAACCACAACTACCCAACAGCAAAAGACTAAGTCGAAGACGCCTGTCATCGACAACTTTGGCACCGACCTTACACAACTGGCTCAGGAGGGTGCGCTGGATCCTTGTGTGGGTCGTGAACGCGAGATACAACGCGTCATCGAAATCCTGGGGCGTCGCAAGAAAAACAACCCCATACTGATTGGTGAACCTGGTGTTGGTAAAAGTGCCATCGTCGAGGGACTGGCTCAGATGATTATCAGTCACCACTGCTCACCCATGCTTTTCAACAAGCGTCTGGTAACACTTGACATGACGGGTGTTGTAGCTGGCACAAAGTATCGCGGACAGTTCGAGGAACGCATGAAGATGCTGGTCAAGGAGCTGGAACAGAATCCAGACATCATCATCTTTATCGACGAGATACATACCATGATAGGTGCTGGCTCTGCGGCTGGCACGATGGATGCTGCAAACATTCTGAAACCCGCTTTGGCACGCGGCACCATACAATGTATCGGTGCTACCACACTCGACGAATATCGCAACTCCATCGAGAAGGACGGAGCCCTAGAGCGTCGTTTCCAGAAGGTACAGGTAGAACCTACCACCAACGAGGAGACACTGCAGATTCTGAAGAACATCAAGGGCCGTTACGAATATCACCACCACGTGACTTATACGGACGAGGCTTTAGAGGCCTGTGTCAAACTGACAGACCGCTATGTCAACGATCGCTTTATGCCCGATAAGGCTATCGACGCTTTAGACGAAGTGGGCTCGCGCGTACACTTTCAGAATGCCGACCTTCCCCCTGAGATTGCTGAGATTGAGAAAGAAATCAAGCAAATCAAGGAGCGCAAGACGCAGGCCGTTGGCAATCAGAACTTCGAGTTGGCTGCAGGTTATCGTGACCGTCAGACTGAGTTGGAGAAACAGCTGCAAGAGTTGAATCGCAAATGGCTCGACGGTGATGTAGACGTACGTCAGGAAGTGACTGCTGAACAGGTGGCCGACGTCGTATCGATGATGACAGGTGTACCTGTACAACGTATGGCCCAGGAAGAGGGCATCCGCCTGAAGGGTATGGCTCAGGAACTGAAACAGCAGGTTATTGCTCAGGATAAGGCCATCGACAAGATGGTACGTGCCATTCAGCGCAACCGTGTGGGATTGAAAGAACCCAACCACCCCATTGGCGTGTTTATGTTTTTAGGACCTACTGGTGTCGGCAAGACCTATCTGGCTAAGAAGTTAGCTGAATTCATGTTTGGTTCGTCAGACGCTCTGATTCGTATCGACATGAGTGAATATACAGAGTCGTTCAATGTCAGCCGACTGATTGGTGCACCTCCGGGCTACGTAGGTTACGAGGAAGGCGGACAGCTTACTGAGCGCGTACGTCGTCACCCCTACTCCATCGTGCTGCTCGACGAAATCGAGAAAGCGCATGGTAACGTGTTCAATCTCCTGTTGCAGGTGTTGGACGAAGGCAGACTGACGGATGGTAACGGACGATTCGTAGACTTCCGTAATACAGTCATTATCATGACATCGAATGCAGGAACACGTCAGCTGAAGGAGTTTGGTCGAGGTGTAGGTTTTAGTGCTACATCATCATCGGCACTGGCACTCAATGAACAAGATAAGGAACACGCACGACAGATTGTGCAGAAAGCACTGTCAAAGCAGTTCTCGCCAGAGTTCCTAAATCGTCTGGACGAAATTATCACCTTCGACCAGTTGGACCTCGAGGCCATCAAGCAGATTATCGATGTAGAGCTGAAAGGGCTTTATAAACGCATCAACGAGATGGGATTCCATGTAGAACTGAGCAATGAAGCCAAACAGTTTGTAGCAGAGAAGGGTTACGATGTCCAGTTTGGTGCACGTCCGCTGAAGCGCGCCATCCAGACATATATTGAAGATGGTATTTCAGAGCTCATCGTCAATGGAGAATTACCACCAGAATCCACTATCAAAATTGACAAAATGGAAGGAAAAGAAGAGTTGTCGTTCACAAAATGAGCGACAATTCTTTTTTTTGCTACCAAAATGACACTTTTTCTGTTCTCGCGCACATAAAGTCGAAACAAAAATATCACTTTCACTTGATTTATATCAATTAAGTAACAAAACGTAAGCGTTTTCGTGAAAAAAGTGACAAAAAGTTTTGGAATAATGGATTTTTGATATAATTTTGCAAGCGCAAACGAGAAATAACTTCAATCATTAGTATTATAACTTTAAAAAAGTAAAAAGATTATGAATGCAGCACAAGTTGTAGAGAATCTGAAACAGAGATTTCCCAACGAGCCGGAGTACATCCAGGCAGTAAGTCAAGTTCTTCCCACCATCGAAGAAGAGTACAACAAGCACCCCGAGTTTGAAAAGGCCAATCTGATTGAGCGCCTTTGCATCCCCGATCGTGTTTGTGAGTTCCGCGTTACATGGGTTGACGATCAGGGTAAGGTACAGACTAACATGGGCTATCGTATTCAGCACAACAACGCCATTGGCCCGTACAAAGGTGGTCTCCGCTATCACAAGAGTGTAAACCTGGGTATCCTGAAGTTCTTGGCTTTCGAGCAGACCTTCAAGAACTCACTGACAACACTTCCTATGGGTGGTGCCAAGGGTGGTTCAGACTTCTCTCCTCGTGGCAAGAGCGACGCTGAGGTAATGCGTTTCTGCCAGGCATTCATGAACGAACTGTATCGCGTAATCGGTCCTGATGAGGACGTTCCCGCTGGTGACATCGGTGTAGGTGGTCGTGAGGTTGGTTACCTCTTCGGACAGTACAAGAAGCTCACACACCAGTTCCAGGGTGTGCTGACAGGTAAGGGTATCCCCTTCGGTGGTTCACTGATTCGTCCTGAGGCTACTGGTTACGGTACGGTTTACTTCCTGACTT
>JAFVHO010000153.1 GCA_017474485.1 Prevotella sp. | reverse complement strand
TGAATAACTGGGTGTTGCTATAGCGTTCGGGGGTATAAGCACCTACTCCCATCGTCTCATCAACGAACGGACCTTGTCCGAACAGGTCGAGAACATAATAGTATGCCAAAGCACGAAGGAAACGGGCTTCCGCACGATATGCCGTGAGGTTGGCATTGCCGGATGTAGCACTTTCCGTTGCATGACTCAAGAATTCATTGCAGAGTGCAATGGTATAATAGGCACGATAATAGGTATCGGCAATCCAGGGGTCATTGGCATCCCAGGTCATATAGGTAAGTCCCTCAATCTTATCACCAGACAGCCATGTACCGGCTACCTCGTCAGTGGGGCACTCCTGAAGGTTGAAATAACCGCGCAGGAAATCATGGCCGTTGTTGCTCGAAATATCGGCATTGCCGCCTCCCTGTTCCTGGCCTACGATGACGTATGAGGCATACAGCTTGGCCAAAGCCATCTTATATCCCTGCTCAGAGCCATAGACCACATCTGCCGTTGTCTGGCTGTCGGTCTGGGGCTGCTGGTCCAGGTCGCCTGTGCATGCCATCAGTCCACAGGCGGCAAACAATATCATATATATCTTTTTCATATGGGTCATTTGTTTAGAAATCAAGTCCAACGGTGAGTGAATAGATTCTCGGACGCGGATAAACGGTCATGTCGATACCGCCCTGATTCTCTGGATCCACACCTTTGTAATTGGTAATCGTAAAGACATTCTGTACCATCAGTGATGCATTCAGCGAGAACCACTTGCATACCTGTCCGAAGTTATAAGAGAGTTGGATGTTATCCATCTTCAGGAATGAGGCATTCTCCACATAGTGGTCGCTTTCATGCTGACGCTTCTGGAAACGTGTTGTCATATAGCTGCTGTTCAAGCGGTTCAACTGATAGTCGTTGTATGACATGGTTTCCCATGCGCCTGTATTCATAGCCATTCCATTGTAGAGGTAGTTGCCCACGTTAGCACGGAGTGAGGTGCTTAGCGTCAGTTTCTTCCAACGTAGAGAGGTGGAGAAACCGAAAATCCAGTCGGGGGCAGGAGAATGATAGTGGTAAAGGTCATTGGAATCGACCACGCCATCACCATTAAGGTCTGCATACAGGCCCTCGATGGGCATACCCTTTTCATCGTAGATCTGCTTATATACGTAGTAGCTGTAAGGTGCATAGCCCTCTGACAGCACCTGTACATAGTGTGACTCGATGGCACCTGCTGGGGTGTTGGGTGATTCTGCCAGGTCATTCAAACGGAGGTTGGTAATCTCTGTTTCCTGATAGGTGGCATTGGCACTTACGTTCCACTCCCATTCTTTAGTCTGTATAGGAGTTGCGCTGATAGACATCTCAAAGCCGTTGCTCTTGATGTTACCTACATTACTCAGCATCTGCTTGTTGAAGTTAGTTCCTGCTGCTACGGGAACAGTTGCCAGAAGATCCTCTGTCTTGCGGTTGTAGTAGTCGAACGAACCTGTCACTCTGTCACCGAGAATTCCGAAGTCAAATCCGAAGTTCCATGCCTTGGTGGTCTCCCACTTCAGGTCGCTGTTATAGGCAGAGGGGCGATAGGTGTGGATGGGCGTGCCACCGAACATATAGTAGGCACCGCTCTGGCTTTCCGTATATAATGGAAGGTAGCTATAGTTGGCAATACCGTCCTGCTGGCCTGTTATACCATAGCTGGCACGAAGCTTCAAGTTGCTGAAGGCAGGCTTCAGACTCTTGAAGAAACCTTCCTCTGACACTCTCCAGCCCAAGGCTACAGAGGGGAATGCACCCCAACGGTTGTCCTCGCTGAAACGTGAGGAACCATCCCGGCGGATGCTGGCAGACAGCAGATACTTGCCGTCATAGCTATAGTTCAGACGTCCGTAGTAAGAAAGCAGTACATGGCGCTGGTCATCAGCTGCCGATGCAGCCTGCTGTTCTGCGGGTGTCATGTCGTTCAACTCCAGGTAAGCAGCATTGGTGTACTTCCAGAACTGGTAGTCGTAACCTGCCGTTACCTCAATATTACTCTTGATACTCTCGATATACTTACTATAATTAAGGTAGAAGGTCAACAGACGGTTATTGTTCTTCTGCGGACCATAGGTATAGTTACGTCCACCTGTATTATAGTACTGATATGCCTCTTTGGGTACGTAAATCTTGCCTTCGCCCTTTGAGTAGTCATAACCTAATGTAAGGTGGGCATGCAGGTCAGGCAGGAAGTGCATGCTATAGTCTGCATCGAAGCTGCCAACCACGCGATATACGTCACTTGTCGAACTGTAGTTGTTCAGTAATCCTACAGGGTTGCCAGTAGCACCAGTAATAGGTACGCCATTGGCATCGGCTGCTTCATAATAGCCAATGAAGGCATCAGTTCCGGAATAAATAGGAGAACAAGGATTGTGAGTTGCACCGCCCCAGATGGCATTCGTATTGGCAAAACGGGTATCGCTGTATGTTCCCTTCAGGTTGATGTTAAGCTTCAGGTGATTGTCCAACAGAGTTGGGGTCAGCGAGAGGCTACCTGTATAACGCGTCATGTTATCTGTTTTCAAGATACCATTCTGGTTGCTGTAACCGAAAGACAGACGGTATGGCAGATAGTTAGACAGTTTGCCAGAAATGCCAAGGTTGTTGTCCGTTCCAAAAGCTGTTCTGAAAATCTCGTCGTTCCAATCAGTATTCACATTATCGTTCAGAAGTGACTTCTGGCGGTCTGTGCCATAGGTGTTCACCAGACTGTACATCTCATCACGGCTGATCATGTCTGCCGTCTTGGTGCGAGTCTGCAAAGAGTTGGTTGTCGAGAAACTAATCTTAGGTCTTTTTGAATCTGTTCCTTTCTTGGTTGTAATGATAATAACACCGTTTGACGCGCGCGAACCATAGATAGCTGTAGAAGAAGCATCCTTCAGTATGGTCATGCTCTCAATGTCGTTCGGGTTAATCAGGCTAAGGAAGTTGCCGCTACCACTGACGCTGCCACCCACTTCCATGGGAACACCGTCAAGAACAATCAGCGGGTCATTGGAGGCATTCAGCGAAGCACCTCCACGAATGCGGATAGTGCTTCCTGCTGATGGAGAACCACCGCCATTGACAATCTGTACACCGCTCACCTTACCATTAATAAGTTGCTCGGGTGAATTGATGACTCCCTGGTTGAAGTCCTTACTGCTCACGTTAGAGACAGAACCTGTCAGGTCGCTCTTTCGCTGCACACCATAGCCAATGACCACCGTTTCTTGCAACATGGTTTCATCAGCCTCCATACGAATAGTCAGCCTTCCCGTTGCAGGGATGTTGACGGTCTTCGTCTTGTAACCCACATACGAAACTTGAATAGCCGTTGCCCCGCTGCTTACTTCCAGCGAGAAGTTGCCGTCAAAGTCCGTAATCACTCCTTTTGCGCTACCTGATTCGGTGACTGTTGCACCAATCAGAGCCTCACCAGTCTCGTCAACGACCGTTCCCATTACCTTCTTGGCATTCTGAGCCAGAACTGTTGCTGGAAGGAACATCAACAAGAACATCAGGCACCATGAGCGCATCAATGCTTTTTTTGATTTGAACTCCATATATTATAGGTTTAAAAATAAATTCTGCCGCAAAGTTAAAGACTATTTTTTACCCTAAAAAGAACAAATCAGACAAAAGGTTGCTCATTTTGGACAAACGCAATATCTCAGTAAAATATTGTAAATATAGTCAAACAAAATAGGTCTATAGTGCTCTTCATCTTATGAACTCAATTATGATGTAAAATTGTGGTTTATGAAATAGTTATTAACCACTTTAAACCGAAAAATAGTCGAAAGTGCCATTTTTTCGCTAAACTTTTGTACCTTTGCATCCAAAATTGTAATGGTAATGAAGAGATATACGATAGCACAGTTGCAACAGATGCGTGAGTCGGAAGACCATGTTGAGTTCAAGAAGGGTGAATACGGTAACGTGTCTTATAATGGTGCTGGCAAAGAGAAACCTAAAGACCGACGGAAGTGCATCCTAGGCTATGTCACTGCACTTTGTAACGAGGGTGGTGGCAGGATGGTTATTGGTATGCACGACAGCTTTCCTCATCAAGTAATTGGCACAAAGCAAAACGAGAATTCTCTTGGCGACTTGGAGAGTAACATCTACCGTGACGCAGGCATTAGGCCTGAAGTGTATGAGTTGTTTGAGGACGAAGCAAACAGGACTGGTCGTGTGGTCGTTATCGAAGTCCCGTCAAGACCAGTGGGCAAGGTCTTTAAGTTTGAGGATGTACCCCTGATGCGAGTTGGCGAGGATCTGCTGCCAATGGACGATAAAACCTACCTCTCTATCATACAAGAGCAGGAACCGGACTTCTCTGAGCAGTTCTGCGATGATGCAGCCTTTGAGGATCTTGACCCGGAAGCCATCAAAGTGATGAAGGAGAAATATGCCAAGAAGCAGGAGAATCCATCTTTTGTCTCATTAGACGACAGGCAGGCTTTGAGCGACTTACACCTTATCGTTGGGGAAAAGATTACTAATGCTGCTGTTCTGCTCGTTGGTAAGGAGGCATTTATTAATAAGATGTTCCCGCAAGCCAAGGTTATGTTGGAGTATCGCAACACAGAACCTCAGATTCATTTCGATAATCGGATGCAGCTTGGTCAGCCATTTTTTATCCTGATTGACAAGCTCTGGGATGCCATCAACCTGCGCAACGGCTCTGTACCCATAAGAGAGGGTGCTTATATCTTTGGAATACCATTCTTTAATGAGGACGTAATCAGAGAAGTGGCTAATAATGCTTTTGCCCATCGCAATTATCGGGTAAACAGCGAAATCATTGTCAAGCAGTACCCGACGAAATTGACGGTTATCAATGCAGGAGGGTTCCCAAAAGGTGTAACGGTTGATAATCTGCTGACTACTCCAAGTATGCCCCGCAACAGACTCCTGGCAGACATATTAGCAAAAACTGGTATCGTAGAGCGTTCAGGACAAGGTATGGACAAGATATTCCTGAACACGCTATCGGAAGGTAAGTCAGAGCCAGACTATACGGAAAGCGACGATTTCAACGTATCCGTCACATTCTCTGCCATTGTAAAAGACAAGGCTTTTGCCATTTACGTGCAAAGCATACAGCAGTCGTTGCCCGAGGATAAGAGACTGACGGTCTTTGACGTGATGGCACTTTGCGAAGTCCGTGACGGCAAAAAAGTTCCCAAAAATAAGCAGATTGCCCAGAAACTGGAGCAAATGGGATTCTTGGAGAAGCACGGAAAGACTAACGCCATCTATTATATCTTGCCTCGCCGTTATTACGAGTTAGCAGGAGATATGGCAGCATATTCGTTGGCTACAGACTGGGACATTGATCAAGTTTGGGCTGTTATAAAACCATTCTTGAAGAAGTATGGCAAGGCAAAGAGAGCTGATATAGACAAAATCGTAGGCAGCCATCTTTCAAATAAACAGTTAAGAAGGATTCTTGATGAACTGCGAGATGAGGGAAAGATAAAGACGCAAGGTCTGAGAAACTATATGTATTATTTGTTAGGTGATACTCCAGATGAAGCACCAAATGAGTAACTGAGAACGAAAGGGCATAACAAAGGGCGAAGAAAAGGGCGAAGAAAACGTTAGAAATGAAACTTTTGGAGGGCTTATTTTAATGTAACTTCTTGATTCTCAGGATAAATGAAAGGGCGAAGAAAAGGGCGAATAAAGGGCAGAACTATTTAACAGCTAAAGCCCCTGTCCATATGCCTTAGTGGTGCAAATGTGGTGCAATTGAAGAAGTGAAAAATCCGCAAGTCGTTGATATTCAACTTCTTGCGGGTTTTCTTCAGTGATCCGTTTGGGGCTCGAACCCAAGACCCCAACATTAAAAGTGTTGTGCTCTACCGACTGAGCTAACGGATCGACCTTAATTGTGCAATCTTTCGAAAGCGGCTGCAAAGGTACGGTTTTTTTTTGAATCTGCCAAATTTATTTGGGGGATTTTTCAATTTCGGGCTCTTTTTCATCCTCTTTCGTTACATAACGTTGGTAGTAGGCTATGAGCAACGTGGTGAGCGGAAGGGCGATAATCAGGCCACTAAATCCCAAAAGGGCTCCCCAGACGGAGAGGCTCAGCAACAGGATGGCAGGGTTGAGCCCCATTGCACTACCCATCACTTTCGGGGTGACAATCATGTCGCAGATGAGCTGTACCACGATGAACACAATCAAGGCACCTGCAAGGATAAT
>JAFVHO010000152.1 GCA_017474485.1 Prevotella sp. | reverse complement strand
CCATGAGGAATAGGACTGCGAACTCAAGATTGAACGGAACAGGCTTGACATTACGTGTTGCCTGTTTCTTCATTATTCATATCTTGCTCCGACCGTTCGAGCTTAGATTCCAATGCCAAGAAAAACCAAGAAATGAACCGCTTGCGGTTCTCCTTCGTCAGGCCGCTGTGGTTGTTCAGGTTCTTCTTCAAATCAGTGAACGTTCCTTCTATCTTGTTGTTCGTGTTAGGCATCCCCTTGCAGTCCTCCCGCTGATAGGTGAAGAGGTAAGGCAGATAGAAGTTCAGACTGTTCATCGCTGCTCTCAGCCTCTGATGCGTATAGTGCATCTTTCCGTCCTTGTGCAGGCTCTTGTGGCTAATCGTGTTCTTCCACTTCTCTTTCCATTCCTGGTAATCCTTCTTGAAATCAGCCTCATTTGCCTTGTGCAGCCTGTCCACCAAAGCTTTCAACTCCTTGCTGGCATGCATCTTAGGATTCAGAGTCAGATAGCGTCTGATAATCTGTTTCATGTGGAATTGGCACATCTGTATGTGGTACTCAGAAAACGTCTTGAACAGGCTCTGCTTGCCGTCTATGATTAACCCACGGATGGTGTAGCCTCGTCCCTTTATGCTGCTGACTGCATCCTCGTAGTCCTTCACCGTCTCACTCTTTACGAAGGCTATATACAGAGGTTTCCCAGTCTGGTCGTCCAATGCCAGCAGCACACCGAAGCTGCGCCCCCAATAGGTAACGTCCAGGTGTACGAAGCCCTCACCGGACAGAGGCGGTTGCACCCATTCACGCTTGATGTCGTGCAGCCTGCGTTTGATGGTGGCTGCGCTCATTCCAAAGCGTTCGGATAGCTCCATGATCGTCTGCTTCTCCTGTTGGTAGGCATCCCATAACTCATCCTCACTCACCACCACTCCTGCTCGGAACTGGTGGCCACAATCCTGACATTTGTATAACTGTACGCCTTTGCGTACTCCATTCTTCACTGTATGTGACGAACCACATACCTCGCATTTCTTCTTGTTCATACTAACTCTGTTTTAGGGCTTTTGAATTGCCCGCAAAGTTAGTAGTTATCGGGGGATACGGTTGGTCACATCCTGCAAAATGAGCTATTGACCATTTTCAAATGTCGATTTATGCCCTGAAACGTTTGAATCTCTCAAAACACCTGATAGTATCGGCATTTGAAGGGTGTCTCATCCTGCAAAATGAGCTATAGGTCTAAATCTTCAAATATATTGAGTTCAAATACAAAATCAGAAGAAGTTGAAGATAATTGCAAAGCCACAATAGTTATTGATGGTGATGGAAATGCAACCATCGTGTTCCAAGGAGACAATACTCATAATGAACTCAGGTTCAACGATAATAATGGATCCCCACTTTTTTCTTGTTACGTAAGTACTTCAATAACTGTTAAACCTATGATTTATCGCTTTGTACCCGCTGCTCCTGCCACAACTTTCAATATGACCATTGGCGAAAGCGGCTATAAGACATTGGTTAGTACAGTCGGCTTTGAGACTCCTTCAGGCGTGACGGCTTACATTGTTACTGAGAGCACTAAGACCAATATGACAATGAAGGCGGTAGCTAAAGTGCCTGCCGGCGAGCCTGTTATCCTTGAAGGTGCTGGCGAAGTAACCCTGAATGTCGTTGATGATGCCGAAATAGTTAGTGGTAATCTGTTAAAGGTGAGCACAGATGCTACAAGCAATGGCGTGTATGTGCTGGCCAAGCCTACAGGAAAAGAAGTTGGCTTCTACAAGTGGGGTGGTGGTGCTCTTGGCGCTGGCCGTGTCTATCTGGATGCTCCTACCGAAGCCCGCGAATTCCTGTCGTTCCTGTTTGAGGACGAGGCAACAGGAATCAACGTCATCAAGAGTTCCGTCACGAACAATATGGTTTATGACCTTCAGGGCCGTCGTGTGGTACTGCCTACTAAGGGATTGTACATCGTGAATGGCAAGAAGGTAATGGTAAAATAAAGTATAAATTAGAAAAACTCAAGGAGCAACAATTATGAAAAAAGATTATATTCAGCCCAGCACTAAAGAGGTGCTGGTGAGCATGCAGCAAATGATTTGTGTCTCTGGCGAAAAACAAATGACTGCCAGCGATGACGTCGTAACTGATGTAAATGAACTTTGTTCGCGTAAGAGTTCCAGTATTTGGGACGACGACGAGGAAGATTAAACCATTGCGGCCACCTTTG
>JAFVHO010000151.1 GCA_017474485.1 Prevotella sp. | reverse complement strand
GCGGGAAAATATGGATGCTGACCACCAAAAATCAGCCTTCGCATCGAAACGGGGTGTCCCAAAATGCCCTTTTGGGGAATTGTATGTACTTCATTTTCAGACAGATGACTTTTTTAAGACAAAATCTTGCGGAAAACAGGAAAGACAACCATATTCGGCTCTTTTACTTCTGCAATGGGAAGTAATGATAAGTGGTGCCAATTCTCATCCTTCTTAATGTGGGGTGCTCTCCTGAGCAGAGCCCCTCAAGATAACGCTGGGCAGAATGGTATTTCAGACCTGCCACAGACATGAAGATGCTGATGGTAGTAAAACCGTTGCAAAGTGAACGACGCAAGGCCTCGGCCATAAAGGCTTCGTCGTGCATCTGGGCATTGCCCACATTCGACTCCCTCTTGTAGAACCCCTTCTGCTTACGTGCCACCACTTTGACAAAATGTTTTGAGGGCGTCAGTTCCAAACCAGCAAACTTGACGTTCTTTCCCTTTACTTTTGCAGGGTCTGTGAACTCGCCTTCCAGTTTAATCTTAGGGGCAAAGGTTCCAAGCGGTGTCTCTACACGATAGCCCTCAGCCAGCCATTCGCTGCACACTTCGATGAAGGTCTCGAAAGCTATGTCAACGATGCCCTTGCTTACTCCACGGAATCCGCAATAGGTCTCTACGTCCTTCATTGTCCGCTTGTATGGAGCGGCAGGGCGTACATAGAGCAATGGTTTTCCGTCCTCTCCGTTAGTAGGGCGGGTATATAGTTCAAAGGGCATTCCGTCTGTTTTACGTGGCATAGTATTTCTTACTTATTTATATATTATCTTAATCAAGTACAAAGGTACTAAAAAAAAGACGGAAATGCAAGAAAAAACGAGTATTTTTTTGTTATTTCCTCGCTTATTGCCCAAAATTACCGACGACAGATTGGGGCGAAAGGACAAGAGACGCAGACCTGCAAGTCGGTAGTGGGTTGGAAAGGCACGTCAGGCGATAGAATTTCAGTAATGGTTTGGCTGAGCAGCTCGTTGAAATGCTGGCTGTAGGGCGATATGTCGAGAATCCTGTCACGTCCGAAGCAGAGCGTGGGGTCATAGTCATCGGCATTGGCATGCTGGATGAAGATGAGGGCAGGGCTGATTGCGATGTCGGACGGAAGTTGGCTGATGGATGAAGGCCTGTCGCTCCTGACGATATCGGCATAGAGCAGGGTCTGTAGGTAATAATCTGAGTGATTATGAATATTCTGTGGCAGGAAGATGGCATCGACATCAGGTAGTGGCTTGAGAGGACTTGAACCTGTCTTGTAATCAATGATGCGGATACGCTCGTTGGCAGTGCCTTCGTCTACGAGGTCTAAACGGTCAATACGACCACCAATCTTGAGAGGTCCGATGGCCGATGTCTGATGTATGGGAGACAATGGCCTGAATACGTCAATTTCGAGACCCAGTATGCGGAAGGGAGCCTGGCGCAGGTCGAGGGCTATGAGTTGGCGCAGATACTGGACGATGACTTCGCGCTGGATGATATAGAGTCCGCTTGGTGGCAGATGTGGCATCTCCAGATGGAAGGCCTCATCAACAGCCCGCTCCAATTCCTGCCTATTACGCAAGAGGTGCTGGAGGATGGGCTTGTCGACATACTGCGGTAAGTGGTGGTAGAGCAGGTCGGCAGCACGATGAAACACAGTGCCGAACATGCGATTGTCGAGTTCTAACTCATCATCAGGAACCTCGGGCTCTTGCAGACCACCAACATAGCGATAGAAGAAACGTAATGGACAGCGCAACCACGTGTTGATAGCAGTAGGAGAAAGGTAGGATGTCTGAGCTAAGAAGTCTGATATCTGAGACTTGGCGATGGGCTTAGGTTGCCAGCGTACTGATTGCTGACCACTGGTCAGGGAATAGTGCTGGATGGGGTGGGGATATTCAACCATCAACTGGAGCATGAAGCGACTCATCTCGCCCCGTTGGCCACCATCGGTAGAATTGTTGTAGAGAATAGTGACATCAGAAGCACGCTGCAACAGACGGTGGAAATAGTAGGAATAGATGCCCACCTTGTTTTCGACCGTTGTAAGTTCGTAGGCGTGACGGATGCTGTGTGGAATGAACGAGCTGTCGTTGATGCCACGTGGTAACATGCCCTCAGCACATGAGAGCAACAATACGTGGTCGAAGTCCAGGTTACGCGTTTCAAGTACGCCCATTACCTGCAAGCCTTCGGCAGGCTCGCCATGGAAGGGTATTGACGTTTGCTGAATCAGTTGAGCGACAAGGCGCTGCAGGGTATTCATCGTGACTTTGAGCACGCCTTCGGCTATGAGGTCGTTCAGACGGTTGATGAGCGTATAAGCACGGAACAACGACTCTTGAAACAACGGGTCGGATTGATGGTCGGCATTGCCTTTCTGGGCAATAGTTTTGATGTATGATGTCAGATGTATGATGTCAGATGTGTCGATTGAGTCGTCAATATATTTGGTATAGGGATGACGACGGAAGGTGCGCATCAAGCGAGGCGTGGTGCCCTGCATCTGGATGTCGAACCATAGTTGTATGAAGGAGGCAATGGGCGTCTGTGAGAGTGGATATCCTGTCGTGACATTCACTTTCTCGACTTGTGGCGGCAGACTATGGATGACGGTAGGAAGCAGGGCCTCGTTACACATGACGATTGCTGTACGGCGACCAGCCTTCAAGCGATCTTCCTGTTGAAGCCACGTGCTAACGTAACGTGCCTGGATATTCTCTGTAGGAGCCGACATGAAGCTGACGTGCTTAGGTTGGCGGAAATTGTCGTAGATATCAGCACGTTCTATATCAAGTTCGTTGGGAAAATCCTTGAGGTAATGGCTGATATATTGACCTGCTTCGGAGGCGGCATAATAGTGGTCGAAATCCCAGTAGAAACGGGCTTTTCCTTCCTTCTGTAACAAGGCAAAGAGACGTTGCTCGACCTGTTGCAGCAGATTGAACCCCACGAAAAGATAGGTGTCGTAGGGAAAGGCTGTAGAGTCGGCAGTATCGGAATTGCTGTTAGCAATGAGGCTTTCTGCCACCTGACGATAGAGCATGCCTTCATAAGCCAAACTTTGTGATGCAAGGCGCTGGCGGAAGTCGTGATAGATGTCTGCCATGCGACTCCAAAGGTGTAGGAATCGCTCTTTAAGGGCTGACGGATGCTCCTCTGTGAAGTTGCTGAAGAAGCGTTGCAACATCTCGCGTTGTTCGTCGGTAAGATACGAGATATCATCGAGTTCATGAAGGTCGCGCAGGTTGGCCAGCACACGATCGGCATCAGCCATATTCTTATCGATATCGTCGAAGTCACTAAGCAACAACTGGCCCCAACCATAGAACTTATCGAGTGTCTCCGTAGATCTGGTCATTGCGCAGAACGACTGATGGAGCAGACAGACAGATTGGATTGGGTCGGCAACATGCAGGTCGCTTTGCTGACGGAACAGATTGCTGATAGTGATATAGGCAGGACTCCATATCGGGCGTTGTACCTGACGGGCCAATGCCTCGTTTAGAAACAACGAAGCACGCTTGTTGGGGAATACTATAGCAATACGGGAAAGGTTAGTGCCGTATTTCTGGATGATATCTTCCGCTACATATTCTAAAAAGCTCTTCATAACTTCACCTCCTCAATCTTATTCGTATAAACATACCACAACCAACCATGAACCTGTGGCATTCCCATCTCGATGAGCAGTTGCATATACTCCTGGACTTGAGCGATATATTCAGGATGGGGCTTGCCGAACTTGAAATCGACCACATGGGTCTCACTGCCATCTGTCATGACGCGGTCAGGACGTCGCTCAACGAGGTTGCCATTATCGTCCAGGCGCAGGATGCTGCACTCGTTGAACAGTTGCCAACGTGCCGAGAACCAGCTGGCGATACGTTCCGATTCCAATCGCTTACGCAACAGGCTGATAATCTTGTCGCGTGAGAGTTCATCGTTGTAAAGAATGCCTTCGCTCTGTAATTGGCTCAGGACAACGTTGATGTCGGCAGTTGTACGGATGCGGCTAAATACTTCATGAAGCATACTACCCATCTTGATATAGCTGAGTTCATTAGTTTCGTCGTCGCCCTCCACGAAGTCGCGACTGCGATTACTCTGGCGGAATTCGGTAGGCGATGTGAAGGTTTCGATACCGACCTGAATAGGAAGGACGGGCTGGAGGAAGACATTCTCTGACCTGAAGGTCTGAGTGTGGCACGCAATTTCAGATGTATGATGTTCGATGTTTGATGGCTGTTCTCCGACCTTTGGTCTGAGTGTGGCGTTGCAATGGCTTAGAGTGCCATATTGGAAACTGATAGCAGTCTCCTCATTGTCAACACCATCGAGCTGAGTTCCATCGAGATGTAATGCAGGTAATACTGTCTCAATCAGTATTGCGCGTGTATTCTTGGCTGCACGGCGGCCAATGACAAACAGGTTGTGCGAGGCACGTGTAAAGGCCACATAAAGCAGGTTCAGATTGTCTACCGTATTCTGCAGGTGTTCGTCCAGATAGTCATGCTCGTAGACGGTACCACGCATCTGCTTCTCACTGTAGTCGACGGGAACCAACGGCAGGGCGCTGAAAGGCTCCTCTTGAGGTTGGCACCACAAAACATCAGGCATCTCCAATCGCCAGTCAGCATAAGGTATGATGACATTGTCGAACTCCAGGCCTTTACTCTTATGGATGGTCAGAATGCGAATGCCATCAGTCTCGGTGCTCTGTATAGTCTTGGCACCAATAGTCTCATCCCACTCGCGGATAAACGAGTCGATATCCGTTGTGTTGTCCTGACAGAATTGTGACAACTGGTCGAAGAAAGCACAGACATAGCCGCTCTCGTCAGTCAAAGTCTGGAGTTGGAAGATGGTAAACAGTCGTTCAGCCAATTCATAGAGCGACATCTGTAGCAGTTCCTCGGTATGAAGGCTGAAAGCTTCAGGCAGGAGTGTGCTGAGTGGTGTTTCACGTCGAAACAGCTGGTCGTCTGTAATCTTTTCGTGTAGAATGGCCTTGTGATACAGTTTGACAATAGTGGCCTGTGCCAACATGTCGTCTGGATGAGTCAATAAGTGAAGTGCCTGAACAATCAGTGTGCAGGCTGCCGAGCTGTCCAGACGGAAAGCCTCGTCGCTGACAATACGAACCTCGGGTAGTTGCAAGGCGAAATAGTCGGCAATGGCTGGTATCATGCGGTTACTACGTACTAAGATAGCTATCTGACGAGGCGTTATGCCCTTGTCCATCAGCATTCGGACAGTATCTGTCAGTTCCACAAGTACTTGTTGTTGATAGTCGTTGCGAGGCAGAAGACGAATGCTGACCATACCTTGTGAAGGCTTACTGTCAGGCACTTGTTGTTCCACGTCACCGTAGGCATGTCGTAATTGCTCGGCCCCATCGGGGTATTCCTCGCGTTGGGATTCGTACTCTTGACGAGTAGCTTCAACAAAGAAAGCATTATTAAATTCGATGACGCCACGTGTAGAACGGTAGTTGGTTGTCAGATTGCGAATCTCCAGTTGCTGCTGACTATATGGAAACTCACGGTCGATGGCATTCAGTAGTCGCCAGTCGCCTGAGCGCCAGCGATAGATGCTCTGTTTGACATCGCCTACGATGAGATTCTCGGTATCTACATGGCTCATACATTCCTCCAACAATACTTTGAAGTTTTGCCATTGGACGGTGGAGGTGTCCTGGAACTCATCAATCATCACGTGTTCCAGTCTGGCACCAATCTTCTCGAAGATAAATGGCGAATCGCTGTCCTGTATCAAAGAATGCAGCAGTTGCTGGGTATCGCTGAGCAGGAAACGGTTCGACTCTTCGTTAAGTTGGCGTACTTTCTGTTCAATGCTACCCAATAGGCGTAACTGATTAAGATGTCGTAGGGTAAGGTCGGCAGACTTATACAATCGCCACTGACGTGGACGTTCCTCGATAGCACGACGTAGCATTGGTTGCAACACAGCATCGGCTGTCATTATGATAGCATCGCGACGGGGATGGGTTTTGGTGCACCATTTGGAGGCGTCGTCAGCACAATCAGCCACACGTTTGCCTACAATGGTCTCATCGAAAACACCAGCCTGTAGCTTGAGGAAGAAACCTGCCACACCTGTACGGCCATTGGATAAATCCTCGATAGCCAAACCCTCGGCAGATAGGGTATCGAAGAATTCGTTGCCAATCTCCTTCATGCGTTCGAGGGCATCCTGGCGGATAGCGCGCATCTGCTTGGTATAAGCCTCGAAGAAATGCTCGTCGTGCATCTTTGTCTGAAGTGCAACGCTCTGTTCCTTATAATAATCACGGAAGATGGTACGTCCGAATTGCTTTACCTTACCGATGATGTTCCACGACTGGTTGTCGCTGATGTTCTCCATGATGTATTTCAGAATCCATTGCAGCATCACATCGGTATGGGTAAGATTGTCGATGAGACGATCGACTGCCTGTTCCTCTACCTGTATGTCGTTCAGACCTATACGCAGATTAGCTGTAAGGTCGAGCTCGCGAGCCAGATTGCGCAGAACGCTCTGGAAGAAGGTGTCGATGGTTTCAACGCGGAAATAGTTGTAGTTATGGAGCAACAAGTGCAGAGCTTCGCCAGCACGTTTGCAGACTTGTGCTTCGGATAGTCCTGTCTTACTGACAATGTTCGCCAAATAATTATTGGAATCAGGTAATTGACGACTGATGCCATATAGCTGACTGATGATACGCATCTTCATCTCTTCTGTCGCCTTATTGGTAAAGGTAACAGCAAGGATCGTGCGATAGCTCTGCGGATTCTGCACCAACAGTTTGATATATTCGGTGGCCAGTGTGAAGGTCTTTCCAGAGCCCGCACTGGCCTTATAGACGACAAGTGGTTTTACCATCTTTTAAATATTTCTATTGTGAATTTGCAACCAAAGTTCTGGAACCTATGGTTGAGGAAACTGGCAAAGATGCCCGTAGAGAAATAGCGATTGGTAAAGCCGTAGCCCACCTCGCTATAAAGATGCGTATGCTCGATGCTAAGCAAACTGGCATAGACCATTTCCGTCTCGACAAAATGACCAACAAGAGGTGTCCATCCTAAGGCCAGCAAAGGAGATTCAAGGGATATATGACCACGAAGATAGTAGTCGGACTCATTATACCACATGCTGTTCAGCAACTGGAACTGTCCTGTCCATTCATCCTCCCAACCAGAAGGCAGATTGTTGTCACGGAAATTGGTATAGTCGACAAAATATGCACTACTGCGACTGGTGTATAAACCGGCACCTGTACGCCAGTTGAGTAGACGTAGGCTGCCAAGCTTGATTTTATGCGCGGCATCAAATTCCCATCGCTCATACTTAAGATTCGACTGGAAAACATTTAAGATGCTGCGCTCATAGTTGGCTGTCAGCATTGGCCCTTTACGCCAAGGTGTAATATGTAAGGTTAACGTGGGTGCAAAACTGCGATATTCCTCAGGCATATTGAGCTCACGCATCAGTTTTCGATTTGAAGAACGACGTCGATGATAGACAACACCGCTTGTGATTTCCAGCCAGTCGAAGGCTTCTACGTTGTTGATAAGTTGGACGCTCTCATCCGTGAATTCAGGCACCTCGAAATCAGTACCCATTTTGGCCTGAATGTCTTCCACCAGATAACCGCTGTTGATCTTGTTGCCATTAGCCCAGCTGATTTCAGCATAGCCATTACGCTTAGGGTTATAATTCATGCGAATTGGTGTCGTGTAGTAAAACTGTTGTTTCTTGAAATTATAACCGAAATGAGGGTTAAAGGTCAGATATCTGTGACTATTCCACGTGTATTGCAAGCCGAACTTCAATCGATAGCTGAAACCACGACTTTGGCTGTATTCAAAATAAAGCGGATTGAGAATAGGCGATATACTCATAGAGAAGGCGCCAGCATCAGTATGGGTACTATTGACAAGATTGTCGCCAATAACATCCCATAGGATTTCCTTCATCTTGTTGCTTTTCTCTATAGCTGTCGTATCGCTGGCCATACTCCTGTCAATACTGTCTGACTGTAAGTCGAGACTGTCTTGATGCTGATAGATCAACATATCTTTTTGCATTAGTTTTATTGGGCGCAACGAATCCATCAGTTCACGATTCTCTTGTTCGTCAAGAGAATCGGGCAGGGTAACAGGACAATTATAGATGGCAGTAAACGTAGATGACACCTTGTTGCCTAAGAAACTGAATTTGGCATTGATAGTACTTTTTTCTGGCAGCAACTGGTATCCTGAATTCTGATTCATTTCGGTATATACCTTGAATGATATCATGTCGAATTCGCCTTCATAAGTGACTGACAATACTTGTCCTGTCTCTATATTGACTGTAGCATTTCCAGTGACAAGTTGAGTGTTATTGACACGTGGGCGAAAACGGACAATGGCCTGATTACCCCTCCTTTGTAACACACGATATTTATAGTACCAGCGATTAGAACGATGGAACGGTGACAGTATGCTCTCTGGATAAATCGAGATGTCGTAAAGGTTGGGCGTGATATAGCGTACCATTGCGGACATGGTAAAGCGGTTGTGTGGAATAGTACCACACACCACTTGGCGGTGTAAATCATAGTCGCTTGGAGTCCTGTATTTTATGCGACAATACGATTCCCCAATGAAGTTGCGCTCCCCCTTGGCAATAGTGTACATCGTTGGTACAAGATACAGAGTAGGGTTGCGTCGTTCCGAACCAAAGGTATAACGCAGATATAAGTTCTGCTCAACACCATTGACTGGTTCTGAGTAGTTGCGGCTGAAATCCCATATCCGGTTGATTAACAGCGAGTCAGCCGTACGGCTAGCAAAACAAATGCTGGGCATGAAAATCATCACGTCCAGCATCAGTATGCAATATATGATACGTAACTTCGATTTCACGACCCCAAAATTACATATAATTTTTGAGGTCACAAAACTTTAGCCCAAATATTTCATCAGAATTCGTGCATTACCTGAATCGCGAAGCTTGGCAATACTCTTCTCGCGAATCTGGCGGACACGTTCACGTGTCAGTCCCAACTGGTCGCCAATCTCTTCAAGTCCCTTCTCGTGGCAACCAATTCCAAAACACTCGCGGATGATGGTAATCTCGCGATCCTTCAGTACCTTCTGCAGCACATTGTTCAACTCAAGCGCCATAGATTCATGGTCTACCTGACGGTCGGTACGCGAGTCGTCGCCAGAAGCCATCACGTCAAGCATACAGTTGTCTTCGCCATCTTGGAAAGGAGCATCAATCGAAACATGATGGCTGTCAGCTTGCATTGACTGTGCAATCTTCTCTTCGTCCATATTGGTAGCGTCACTCAACTCTGCAACAGAGGGATGACGCTGGAACTCCTGTTCGAAACGATTGATTTCGTGACTGATTTTATTGAGTGAGCCCACCTGATTGAGTGGCAGACGCACGATACGACTCTGCTCGGCAATAGCCTGCAGAATGCTTTGGCGAATCCACCATACTGCGTATGAGATGAACTTAAATCCACGTGTCTCATCAAACTTTTGTGCGGCCTTAATCAGGCCAATGTTACCCTCGTCAATCAAGTCAGTCAACGTCAGACCCTGATGCTGATACTGCTTGGCTACAGATACTACAAATCGTAAGTTGGCAGTAACCAGCTTATCCTTGGCGCGCTCGCCTTCAGGACCACCTTTACGTATCTTTTGTGCCAGTTCGATTTCCTCGTCGATACTAATCAATGGGGCACGACCTATTTCCACAAGATACTTATCCAGTGCTTCACTCGAACGATTCGTAATACTTTTTTGAATCTTTAATTGTCTCATCTTATCCTTTTGTAATTTTCTCTAACTGCTTGAAATTCAAGCTTGTGTATCATTAATACCTTTAAAAGCGGTGCAAAGTTACGAAAAATATCGATTCGTTGTTCTCTTTACACCGATTATTTTCTATTAAAAAATATTAATTGTTCTTTTTCTCCTTAGAATTCTTTCCTTTGTTCCTTCTCTGAGGTTTACCACCGCGATGGCGTCCTCCACGTCCTCGACTGTTTTTGTGAGGCGATGATTTCTGGTATTCTGGTGCCTCGCCCAAACCTTCTGGCAGAGGATTCTTTTGAATGTCGCGTTCCAAGAATCGCTCTATTTCAGAGAAGCTACGCATGTCTTTTTCAGATACAAATGTGATGGCAACACCATCTCGTTGGGCACGTGCTGTACGACCAATACGATGTACATAGTCTTCTGCATCGTGAGGCACATCATAATTGATAACCATCAGGATGTCATCGATATCAATGCCGCGAGCCACAATATCAGTGGCTACCAGTACTGACACTTGACCAGCTTTAAAACGATACATGACATCGTCACGCTCAGCCTGCGACAAATCAGAGTGCATTGGTGCACAATTAATGTTCATGTGCTTCAGTTCGCGCGTAATGTCTTTCACTTTGTCTTTCTTTCCTGAGAAAATGATGACACGCTCCAGTTCGCCAGCTTTGAATAGATGTCTGATAATACCTAATTTCTGTGGCTCATAGCAGAGATAAGCCGACTGCTGAATCTTCTCTGCTGGCTTGGATACAGCAATCTTTACCTCTACAGGATTATTTAATAAGGTACGCGCGAGTTGCTGTATCTTCTGAGGCATGGTTGCAGAGAACATGATGGTCTGATGACCAGCAGGCAACATCTTGGCTATCTGCAGAATATCGTCAGAGAAACCCATGTCCAACATACGATCGGCTTCATCCAGTACGAAGAACGACAGACGGCTCAAGTCTACATGTCCCATGCGGATATGCGAGAGCAGTCGGCCTGGAGTGGCGATAATCACATCGGCACCCATCTTCAAGCCTTTGGTTTCTACGTCAAAACGGTTTCCGTCGTTACCGCCATATACGGCTACAGAAGAGATACCTTCCAGATAGTAGCCAAAGCCCTGCATGGCCTGGTCAATCTGTTGTGCCAGTTCTCGTGTAGGCGACATCACGATACAGTTAACGGCATCTTTCGGATATCCTCCGTCATCAAGCATTGACAGGATGGGCAGCAAATAGGCAGCTGTTTTGCCTGTACCCGTCTGAGCCACCCCGATGAGGTCCTGTCCATCCAGAATTTCAGGAATACATTTTTCCTGTATAGGTGTCATCTCCTCGAAATGCATGTCGTAAAGTGCATCGAGGATGTTGTCATTCAAATATGTTTCTTCAAAAGTCACAATAATGTTCTGTTGTCCTTTAACTTCTAAGCGGTCACAGACCGCGATAACTTCTTTTAACTTCTATGGCCGAAGGCCGATAACTTCTCAATTAATTGGGCGCTTGTCTATAACAGTAGTATGCAATGAATGCATATAGGATGTTAGGAATCCAAGCTGCCAACAAGGGTGGTGTTCCTGCATTAATGGCGAACGTAGCACTGATGGTCTCTAATAGAATATACGTAAACGAGAGCGCCAGTCCTATACCAAGATAGAGTCCCATACCACCTTTACGCTTTCTCGATGATAGCGATACACCAATAATTGTCAAGATGAATGAGGCGAACGAGGAAGCTATTCGTTTGTGATATTCCACTTCATACTGCACCACATTCGACGAGCCACGCTGCTGTTGTTTCGAGATGTATCGCAGCAGTTCTGGCGAAGTAAATGTCTCTTGCTGTCCCCTCGAGAACACCAAATCCATTGGCTCCATTTGTATCAGTGTATCAATCTCGACACCCGACGTGATTTGCTCGCGCATACCCTTGAGTGTACGAATCTTATAGTTACGGGCCTTCCAATGATAGCGTTCCTCAGCAATGGTGTCATATTGCACGACACTGGCGTTCATCTGACTTACCATCTTCTTGTTCTCAAACTTATATAGTGCAAAGCCATAGCCCGTTTTCCTGATATCGTCATACTGCGACAGGTAGGCAACTACGCCTTTGTCAACCATCAACTGGATGTTCGATGCCGTCGTGTTCTTCTTGTTGTTCTTGTAGAGTGCCTCAAAATCATGACGTACTACAGTTCCTTTGGGAATGATATAGGAGCCCAAATAGAAGTTGAGTAATGCAATAAGCGCAGCCGAGATGATATAAGGACGCAACAGTCGCTTGAAACTCATGCCACATGCCAACATGGCAATAATCTCTGAATTGCCAGCTAACTTGGATGTAAAGAAGATGACGGCAATGAATACGAACAGCGGTGAGAACAGGTTGGCAAAATAGGGTACGAAATTGGCATAATAGTCAAATACGATGGCACGTAACGGTGCGTGGTAGTTCGTGAATTTTGCCAGGTTCTCGTTGACGTCGAAGACTATCGATATACTGATAATCAGTAGGATAGAGTAGAAGTAGGTACCAATGAACTTATAGATGATATATCTGTCCATTCGCTTCACATAGCGCAATGGATTCAGTTTCTTCAGTGGAGCCAATTTATGCCAGGGCAGTTGACGTAGCCATACGATGATTGGCATTATCAACACCATAAGGCGTTGCCACTGATGGCGTATCATCCATGCGATATGTTTGGGTAGTCTCTTGTTCATCTTCTACGTCCTAAATTGTCAATCACTGAGCGTTTCCATTGTGTGAAATCCCCCTGTTCTATATGCATTCGTGCATCTGTTACCAATCGAAGATAGAAAGCCAGATTATGTATCGAAGCTATCTGCATGGCTAACAACTCCTGTGCCTTGAACAGATGGTGCAAGTATGCCTTGGTGTGGATGCGGTCTATATCGCAACCGTCAGGGTCAATAGGTGTGAAATCGTCCTGCCACTTTTGGTTACGCATGTTCATGGTGCCTTCGTAAGTAAAGAGCATGGCATTGCGTCCATTGCGGGTAGGCATCACACAGTCGAACATATCGACGCCTCGTTCAATACCTTCCAAGATATTCTGAGGTGTACCAACGCCCATCAAGTAGCGAGGACGGTCCTTGGGCAGAATGTCGTTTACAACTTCTATCATCTCGTACATGATCTCCGTTGGTTCGCCAACTGCCAGTCCACCTATTGAGGCTCCACCGCCATCATTCAGCTTGCCCAATGTGTCTACCACATGCTTGGCAGCATCCTGACGCAGGTCCTTATAAGTACAACCCTGTACGATGGGGAATAGTGTCTGCTTGTGGCCATAGAGTGGCTCCGTTTCGTTGAATCGCTTCACGCAACGCTCCAGCCAACGCTGGGTCAGACGCAGACTCTTCTCAGCATATTGATAATCACTTTGTCCTGGAGGACATTCATCGAATGCCATCATGATGTCAGCACCAATGACTCGCTGGGTATCCATGACGTTCTCTGGTGTGAAGACATGCTTCGATCCATCAATATGGCTACGGAACTCACAACCTTCTTCACGAAGTTTACGGATGCCAGTCAGCGAAAAGACCTGAAAGCCACCTGAGTCCGTCAGTATAGGACGGTCCCATGTGTTGAACTTATGCAGGCCACCTGCCTTACGCAGAATGTCGAGACCAGGACGCAGGTAAAGGTGGTAGGTGTTGCCCAAGATAATTTGAGCCTTTACCTGTTCGCGTAGTTCCGAGAAGTGCACACCCTTGACGCTACCTACTGTACCTACAGGCATGAAGATAGGCGTCTTAATCTGTCCGTGGTCTGTAGTTATCAATCCAGCACGGGCACTGCTATAAGGGTCGTTATGTTGTACTTCGAATGTCATTTAGTCTTTCTTCTTCTCGTCTTCTTCAATAGTGAAGTCCATAGGATGCTCTACCTGTTCGTCAGTCAATGCAAACTTCCAAACATCCTGCACATTCTCCACATAATGAAAACTCACACCTTTCAGATACATCTCAGGAATCTCGTTGATATCCTTCTCGTTCTCTTGACACATCACGATGTCAGTGATACCGGCACGCTTGGCAGCCAGAATCTTCTCTTTGATACCACCTACGGGCAGCACCTTGCCACGTAGCGTAATCTCACCTGTCATAGCAGTGTTCTTGCGAACCTTACGCTGGGTCAGCGCTGAGGCTATAGATGTGGCGATGGTAATACCAGCTGAGGGACCATCCTTAGGTGTAGCACCCTCTGGCACGTGGATATGAATGTTCCACTGGTCGAAGATTCGGTAATCGATGCCCAGCACGTCCACATGTGCTTTGACATATTCCAATGCAATCACTGCCGATTCTTTCATGACATCGCCCAGATTACCTGTCAGCGTGAGTTTCGAACCCTTTCCTTTCGACAGTGAGGTCTCGATGAACAGTATCTCGCCACCCACGCTGGTCCACGCCAATCCTGTCACTACGCCAGCATAACTGTTGCCCTGGTAGATGTCGCGATAGAAGGGTGGCTTGCCCAACAGGTCTTCAATCTCTGTAGGCGTAATCTTTTCGTAGGGCAGTTCGCCTGCTTCAGCCTTTTTGAAGGCCAGTTTGCGCAGGGCTTTGTTTACCTGTTTCTCCAGTTGGCGCACACCACTTTCGCGTGTGTACTGCTCGATAATTTTTTCGATAGCAGGCTTGTTGAAGGTCAGCTTCTTGTCGTTCAGACCCGTATTCTCCTTTTCCTTGGGAATCAGATGGCGCTTGGCAATTTCATACTTTTCCTCCGTAATATAGCCGCTTACCTCAATCACTTCCATACGATCCAATAAGGGGCGGGGGATAGTACCAAGATTATTTGCCGTTGCAATAAACATGACCTTCGACAGGTCGTAGTCTACATCCAGATAGTTGTCGTGGAAGGCACCGTTCTGCTCTGGGTCAAGCACCTCAAGCAATGCTGATGCAGGGTCGCCATTATGCGTGTTCTGCGTTACCTTGTCAATTTCGTCCAATATGAAGACAGGGTTTGACGAACCTGCCTTTTGGATGTTCTTGATGATACGGCCAGGCATAGCACCTACATAGGTACGACGGTGTCCGCGAATCTCAGCCTCGTCATGCAGACCACCTAATGACACACGGACATATTTACGCTTCAAGGCATCGGCAATTGACTTGCCCAGCGATGTCTTACCAACTCCGGGAGGGCCATACAGACATAGGATGGGCGACTTCAGGTCACCACGCAGCGAGAGCACAGCGATATACTCCAAGATGCGTTCCTTTACCTTCTCCATACCATAGTGGTCACGGTCCAGAATCTTCTGTGCACGCTTCAAGTCCATATCGTCCTTGGTATACTCACCCCAAGGCAGTCCCACCAGCGTTTGCAGATAGGTCAGCTGTACGTTGAAGTCGGGTGAGTTCTGGTTCACCTGATCCAGTTTCTCTACCTCTTTATAGAAGTATTTCTCGATATCCTCTGGCCATTTCTTCTTGCGAGCCTTCTCCAGCAGGTCTTTCTTCTCTGGGGTACTCTCATTACCCATCTCAGCCTGCAGGTTCTTAATCTGCTGTTGCAGGAAGTAGTTACGCTGCTGTTCGTCAATATCGTCGCGTGTTTTGTTGCGGATGTCGAGTTTCAGCGTCTGCAGATTGATTTCGCGATTGATGATGCGCAATACGTTGAACAGGCGCTCCTTCAGCGAGTCGAAGCTCAGCAGGGCCATCTTCTCTTTTGTGCTGAATGGCATGTTCGAGCAGATGAAGTTCAGGGCCATGATATTGTTTGTTACATTCTTGATGGCAAATGAAGCTTCCTCAGGTATGTCGTCACTCATTTGGATGTATTCTGATGTCTGCTGACGCAAGTCTTCTATAGCCGTCTTAAACTCTACGTCGCGCTTGTCAGGCTCGTCCTCAGGGGCATCCATCACGTGGGCCATCAGGTAGGGTTTGTATTTCGTCAAGTCTAACAGGCGGAAACGTGACATACCCTGCACAATGGCTGTAATATTGCCATTGGGCAGCGTCAGTGTCTTCAGTACTTTAGCTGATACACCCATATCGAACAAGTCACCACGAATGGGCGATTCCACATCCGCATCACGCTGACTGACCACACCAATAATCATCCCCGTCTTTTCAGCTTTGCGAATCAGCGTCATGCTTGTCTCGCGACCAATCAAAATAGGAGATACTACACCAGGAAACAATACCAGATTCCTCACAGCCAGGATAGGCAGTTCATCGGGTAGTTTCATGTTTGTCAGGTCGCTGTAATCGCCCTCTACATCGGCAATCATCGAGAACGACCTATTTTTGTTATCCATGTACATTGCTATATTATTATCTTTCATTTTCGCGCATTTTGGCTGCAAAGGTACAACTTTTTTTCGAAATAATACTTGAATAATAAGATATTTTAATATCTTTGCAACCAAAATGACAATGTTTCAGTTCAAACAGTTCAAAATCGAGCAGGACGAATGTGCCATGAAGGTGGGTACCGACGGTGTTCTGTTAGGTGCTTGGGCCCATGGTGGACTAAGCGTTTTGGACGTAGGTACAGGTACAGGTATCATTGCCCTGATGATGGCCCAACGCTATCCTGATGCTCAAGTCTTGGGCATTGATATCGATGAGGGTGCTGTCCGCCAGGCTACAGCAAATATCCAGGCGTCACCTTTTATACATCAAATCCACATTGTGCAGACCAAAGTGCAGGAGATGGACGAATCTTATGCTGGCTGTTTCGATGCTATGGTCAGCAATCCACCGTTTTTCATCGATTCACTTCAGGCACCCGACCATCAGCGCAGTGTGGCACGCCATACTGAGACATTGACCTATGCTGACCTGATGAAAGCAGCACGTCGTTTGCTTGGCAACGATGGAGAACTGAGTGTCATCGTACCTTTTGACTATCGTCGTCGGATGGACGATGAAGCTATTTTTCAAAGCTTTTTCCCCAGTCGTGTCTGTGCTATCAAGACCACGCCTACAAAACCTGTGCGCCGCTATCTGTTAGCTTATAAGAAACAACCCTGCCCATGCGAACAGACAGAGTTGGTGATAGGCGACGAACAATATACCTTGCTGACTGGTGATTTCTACTTGTGAAATCCTGTACGGCAGAATTCCTCGAATTGTCCCTGGAAACCATTAAACACGTTGATGTCCACTGGTCCTGTAATACCATCCACACGTCCCTCTGGTGTCAGTTGCCAGTACACCAGTTTTACATCGGGCTTATATTCGCCATAGCGGGCTATCCATACGTTGTAACGTTGCTTAATGTCGTCGGCATTGACCATGTACTTGTTGACAAACATCTGGTTGATATACAGGATGGGACGTTTGCCTGTACGACGTTCTACCAGTTCCAACCATTGGCGCACACGTTTCAGCAGCACTTCACCACCGCCAATCTGTTCAATTTGTGCATCCGATGGCTCTACGTCAAGTACAGGTGGAAAATCGCTCTCCCTAATCAGTGTATGGTTCACGAAATAGTTGGCTTGATCAAAGGCCGATGTCTTCAGACTGAAGAAGTGGTAGGCTCCCACGTGAATACCCTGCTTGTGGGCATCCATGTAGTCCTTCAGGAAGTAGCGGTTACGGATGGTCGTCCCCTCTGTCGATTTAATGTAAACGAACGAGACGGGATAGGTGAGTCCCTCCGTATTATGTTTGCGTCCAAGCGAAGTGATGCGCAACTGGTGCCAGTTGATGCCATAGTGCTTGTTGCCTATATCGTGCTGATGGCGCGAGATATCGATGCCATAGATGCGTTCGGCAGTATAGCGCAGCTTCTCGCCCAGGAACTTGCCTTTCTTCCATTGTCCTACACGCACCTGATGATTAGGTGACGATTCGAAGCCGAAGCCGTGACGCTTGCCTGACTGCCACATGCCTTCGTAGTGCGAGCCGTCGTTGCTGTCGAACGTACCTTCGCCGTAGGCTTCCATAAAACTGTTCATCTGACCGTTATAGACACCCAGCGAATCAATGCGACGGGCTTTGACGATGGTGTCGGCATCCCATAGGGCACAAACGATACGACCATCCTCATCACGCGAAATACCTTCCCCTTTCAGAGGTCCAATATAGTAGCGCCCAGCCTTCCAATGACCTTGCTGTGTCTTGACAGCAGTCATGGGTCTGTCCTTGGCTGCGATACGCTCTCTTCGAATGGTTTTTGAGACAGTGCCTGCTTGTTGGTTCTTGAGCAGTTGCAGACGCTGTTGCAAGGTGGTATTGTATTCTGCCACAAGGTTATAGCCGTCGTCCATCACGTTGTGCAGACGTAGGTAGTAGCTCATCTCGTCAATCTCCTTTTCCGTCAGCGCAATGGCGTTTTGAATGGAGTCTGGCGTTAGCTGCATCCTGTAATGCTTCACCACCTTGTCAGGGATGGATGGTGGTGGCATCTGTGGAAACAGCATAGGATTCAGCAACGTCACTGCTATAATCACAATGATGTCGGCTATTGTCGCTATGTTGGCCTTCCTTCTCACTTTATCACTTTCTATTCCATCATCCATCTTCCATCTTCCATCATCCCTCATCTCCCGTCCATGTGTCAAGCAACATGCGGGCAATGCTTAGTTTTTCAGGGATTTCAGGCAGGTTGTCCTTACGGAACCAGCCACCTTTGGCTATCTCGCTCTGCTGTAAATGAATTTCGCCAGATACGTAGTCGGCATTAAAACCCACCATCAGACCGCAAGGGTAGGGCCAGGGCTGCGAACCGAAATAGCGGATGTTGGTAATATTGATACCCGTCTCTTCCATTGCTTCGCGTGCAACGGCTTCCTCCAGCGTTTCTCCTGTCTCAACGAAGCCTGCCACCAGTCCGTAGTAGTCGCGCTTGAAGTTTTTGGCCCTTACCAACAACACCTCGTCGCCACGATGTATCAATACGATGACAGCAGTGGCCAGTTGCGGCCATATCTCTTTACCGCATTCTGTACACTTTTTTGATATATCTGTATCCATCCGCATGGGCGCACCACACACACCGCAATAGCGCGTGTTCTGATCCCAATAGAGTAGTTCCTGACACTTGCCAGCTTTCAGGTAGAGGGGCTTCGGCAATTTGAAAAAACTCTGGCGCAGTCCACACATTTCGTAGCGTGGCGACCCAGTGACAGGAGCATCGATACGATAGGTTCTCACTTCCACGCCATTCTGTGGCGTTATATTCATGACGTTAGTCCAGGGTTTCAGTTCCGTGGGGGCTTCTTCCTGCAGTGGAATAGTATATGTGCCGTCTGGCAACTTCTCCAGCAGCAGGTCTTCCTTACAAAAAACGAAATAATATTTTTTCACGTTGATTCTTATATATTTGAAGACAACCAGAACAACAGGAACAACTTTTTTTATGTTGTCTAAGTTGTTTTAGTTGTCTTTTTATTTTTATTTCCCAAACAGTTTGATACGGTCGCGCTCTAAGGCTGGTTTTGCCCATGACTCAGGCACGAAACGCCAGTTGTTGGCAGGCTGAGGGTCAATACTACCCTGACGGCGTATTTCCTCAGTCAGATAGTGGCGCAGGTCTAAGTCAGTATGAAACAGCACGCGGCTCTCCAGCGAGTCTTGCGGAATGCCAGCGCCCTTGGTCAACAGTTCCCCGCCACCATTGGCACGGTAGCTACTCATCACTACTTTGTACCATCTGCTCTCGTCGAATGGCTGTCCGTCCGACATACGCAGGATGCGAACTTTTTGTCCGTCGGGCTTGGTCAGGTCAACCTCGTAGTCGATGCCCATTGCCGAATCGAAGTTGAAGGTATAATACTGGAATCCCGTGCGTTGTTGGTCGTTGGTCGACGCCTCGTTCAGACGCAGGGCTGAATCTTCGGGCTTGGTCATGGTATTCGTCCACATGTCGTAGCTGAATTCCAGATGCTTGCGGATTTCCTCGCCCGTCATGCGCAGCACGAACATCAAGTTCTCGAAACGGTAGAGCTTGAACATGTCAGCCATTGTCACGTCGCCAGCTTTGATGACGGTGTTAAAGGCCAGTGGGGCGGCAAACGATATGTCGGCCTTTGATATCTGCAACTGCAGCGAGTGTATCAGGTCGGTGAAGGCCGAGTTGCCGAAGAAGCTTTCGCGAGTATAGATGGCGTTCTTGAATTCGCCCACCTTCTGGCCCACGAAGTCTTTTACCTGCTGGATGTCCTTGTCGAAGTACTGCATCATCTGCTGGTCGATGTCCTCGTCCAGCACGTTGACGATGTTGCCCTTAATGTCCTTCTTTACCAGCTTGCCTTTCTTGAAGGTCAGCGTAATCTCAGCCTCGGCCACGTTCTTCACAAAACAGCTGGGGTCGATGCACAGCACCTGCTGGCCCTCGCAATTGGTAATCCAATCGTTGTGCACCTGATGGTCATGACCGAAGAAGATGATGTCGAAGCCAGGTACCTCCTTGGCTACGGCCTCTGTAGCATCCTCGTCGTATTCGTCAGTCTTAATGCCCCCGTTCAGTCCTGAGTGGAATAGGCCGAAAATCAGGTCGGGTTTCTCCTTCTCCTTGATGTACTTGATCCACTTGCGGGCACAGGCTGTCATCTCCTCAAACTCCATACCTTTCCATATCGGCTTGTTCAGCCAGTTGGGAATGGCCGGTGTCAGCATGCCGATGACGCATATCTTCACACCGTCCTTCACGTGGACAGAGTAGGGGCGCAGTCCATTGTAGATGTTCTGCGGTTTGGCCTCGCCGTTCTTCGTGCCCTCCTTCACGATGTTGGCACCCAGCAGTGGACAGCGCACCTCGCGAATCCACTTGTCGTAAACCTTATGGCCCGGCTCTATGTCGTGGTTGCCTACGGTCTCGGCGTCATACCGCATGTAGTTGACGACGCGTGCTGCCAGGTTTTCGTCCTCAGGCATCACGAAGTTAGTCCAGTAAACGCAAGGCTGACCCTGTAGGATGTCGCCGTTGTCTATTAGCAGAAAGTTGTCGCCGTACTTCTTGCGCTCCTTATTAATATAAGTATTGGCGCGCACCAGTGTGCCTTTCAGGGGCTTGCCCTCCGTAAAGTCCCAGGGGAAGAAATGCCCGTGTACATCGCTGGTTTCTATCACCTTCAATTTCACCGTTTTATGGCCTTTCGGTACACCCATCACGGTCAGGGTACTCATCATCAGAATAGCTGAAATTATAATATTCCTCATAGTCAACACTTATTTTGTCGCAAAGTTACAAAATTTCTCTAAATTATCAGCACAAAACCACCAACTTTTTTTCAAGAAAAAATAGCGAGTGACTGCTTGCAATACAATTATATAGGTAACTACTCAGCACCCCTCCTGAAAATTTCTCGTTAACCTAAAATCCGCAACTAATAGTTTTGGATGCTAAATTTTCCTGTCAGCCCCTCCATTTGGCGATTATTTTGCCATTACGGTGACGCTTATGGATGGTTGTGTGCAACATCCCCTTACCCCAATAAGCATTGCAGGGGC
>JAFVHO010000005.1 GCA_017474485.1 Prevotella sp. | reverse complement strand
ACTCTTGCTCTTCAGCTCGGCAATGATGTTCTGCCAGTAGCTGACGGGGATGGTGGGACTGCTGACATAGTCGCAGCGGAAGCCATCGACATCGCAGGAGTCTACCCAGAACTTCAGCGCGCTGTTCATCTCGTTGACGAGTCCTTCGTTCTGATAGTTCAGCTCGTAGACGTCGCCCCAGCCGTGTGGATGAATCATCTGACCCTTGGCATCCTTAGTGAAATACTCAGGATGCGAAGCCACCCAGGGATTCTCCACAGCAACATGGTTAGGTACCCAGTCGAGCCACACCTTCATGCCCAGCTCATGGGCACGAGAGACAAAAGCCTTCAGGTCGGCAACAGTACCATAGTCGGGGTTGACGTCACGGAAGTTCATAGAGGCATAGGGGCTGTGCATCGTGGCACCACGCGGATAGATGGGCATGAGCCAGAGGATATCGACGCCCAGCGTGTCGAGGCGGTCGAGCCCCTGCTGCGCTGCCTGGAATGTGCCCTCTGCTGTGAAGGCACCAACATTCATCTGATAGATGACACGATTAGCATCGCCCAAAGGCTTTGTGCCATCGACTGTAAAGCTCTGGGTACCCTGTCCACAGGCAGTGAACAGGAGTACCAGAGAGAGTAGTGAAACAATATTTTTCTTCATGTGTTGGGATTATCGGATAATACTTTTCTTTCCATTGACAATATAGAGACCCTGAGGCAGGCGACCATCAGCAGTACCTACCTTACGGCCTTGAAGGTCGTAGACGAAAGGGCTGACAACGGCAGGCTGGTTCTTGGTTTCAACGATGCCTGCTGAGCCACCAATCTCCGTCACTCCTGTAGCCGTGACGCGCAGATAATAGTCGCGATTGGCTGTGATGTTGAAGTCGGGAACCTGCTGACCATTGTTCCAGTTGTTGAAGATGAGGTTGTAGGACCCACTCTCTGCATCAAGCAGGAAAACCTTATAGACCTTGTCGTCGATGGTTTTCTGGTCCACCCAACTCTCGCCAGGCCATGCGCCGAAGAGCTCGCCATCGCCCCAGGCATAGAGGCCCAGAGCATCGTAGCCCGTCTCATCGATGGCATAGATGTAGTGTCTGGCGGTAGGAATAGCAGGCAGCTCACCCGTCAACTGGAAGTTGTCGATGGCCAGTGCCATAGCACCTGCGGCATTGTCGCCAGAGGTGACGGTGATGTTCCAAGCCAGATAGAAGTCGACACCGGGCTGCATCTTGGCATCCAGCACAGCGCTGACAGCGCGCACGTCGCCAGGAACGGTAGCATAGCCCTCTGTGGCAGCATCGGCAGCAAACGTCGTGCAGAAGTCGTTGCCTGCAGAGGTCCAGTTGCGACCGTCTAAAGAGTAGTACATCTGGACGGTGAAGCCAGCGGCATTGTTGCCCTTGCGATACTTCTCGACATCATAGCTGATGTGCAGGTTCTCAATGTTTTTAACACCTGTGTTCAGAAAGTGAGCATAGATATTGACACAACGTGTGCCGTCAGCCACACCGGTAGAGATGCCGCCAATGGCACGGTCGCTGCTGTCGTCCTGTCCAAAGTTCCACAGACCATTCTTGGCATTGGAAGGCAGACTGGTGCCGCCAGCATACATGGTCTTGTCCAAAGCAACGGCATACGCCCCTACCATGCGGGGAGCAGAGGTCTGGCGGTCGATACGCCACGCAGCAGGCAGCGTAGCATCGGCAGCAGTACCCATCTGATTGAAGTTCTCCTGAGTAGAGAGCTTGTCGGCATTCAACTCGATAGCAGGGAAGGTCACCACCTGTGTCTCTGCGTAAGCCACCTTGACGCTAGCTGAGAGATTGTAGGTGTCGTTCTTGGCAGTAACGGTATAGGTACCCTCCGTGCCATTGCTCTTAAAGACGTGGTTAGCATCGAGCGTACCACCATCAGTCAGTGCATACACGAGGTCAGCAGGAGCATCCATCTCCTTGCCGTACTGGTCGAAGCCAACAGCCTGATAGCGCACGGTAGCTGCCGTGTGGTCGACAATATTGGTGAAGTTCTTCAGTGCCTTAGAGGCGTAAGCGCGCATGGCAGCAGCATCAGCATCGCTCACGGCAGCAGGATGAGAATTGATGGTAGCAGGGTCTACGCCGAAGATGAGACCATACTCCATGCAGGCTGCCATATAGGTAGACATATCAGTAGGATGACGATCGTCCTGGAACCAAGGAGCCAGCGCATCAGCACCACCATCGTTGAAGGCCTGCTGGTAAGCCACGCCTACGGGACAGATGGTGACACCCGTCTCGCGGGCCACACTCAGATAGTTGTCAAGGAACATCTTGTTGAATTCCGTGAAATTAGTCCAGTCACCACTATATGCCCAGTTCAGGGGAACGATGATGATGGCATTGGGGTTCGGACAGTATTCGCGAATGTAGGCTACCCACTTCTTGACATTGGTGCGGAAAGCCTCGACATTGGTGCGGGGCAGACCACTCTGTTCCTGCAGGATGATGTGCGACCATGCCTCGTTGCGAATGAGCATCTTAGCACTGGGAGTGCCGTCGCCACCCAGTCCGTCGCCTTCGTCCCAATGGGTACTCAGCGGCTTGCCCAGCATGGTGTGTTTGAGCCACCAAGCATCCTTGCCCATGGACTGTGCGATGTCGTTGAACATGGCAGCCTGGTCGTTGTAGTGGATGAGACTGTTGTTCAAGGACAGCACCTTCACCTTCTCAGGGAGCTGGGGAACCAGTGTGACGTCAGCAGGCATCAGCGTTACTGACTGCAGTACAGAGGGTTCACCAGGCTCTACAGCCTTGCTCTCCAGCAAGAGAGAAGCACCACCATCGGTCATGGTCAGCACGACACGGGCGCAGTCGTAGGCATAGGCACAAGAGATATTGTCGTTGGTACCCAGCACTAGGGCATAGGGCTTGTCTACAGTGATAGCAGAACCATTGCTGCCGTAGTTGCACGAGGCACTCCAGTTTGCATCAGCCACCTTGAAGGCACCAGAGAGCTCCTTGTCGTAGAGCACATAGGTGCCGTTACCTTCGTTGGAGAATTCCCACTCAGTGACGGCTCCCCAACCATTGACCTCACCACGCAGGAAGATGCCTGACGAGACGAAGGGAGGACGGTTGGGGTCCGTGTCGTCTGGGGCAGTCTGTGGTTCACCAAAAGATGCCGTCAGACTGATATTGTCAAGAGCCAGCCCCATCGCCTTGTTGGGTGACGTTCCGCTCGATACTGAGATATTCCAGGCCAGATAGATAGAACTGCCCACAGCAACAGCCGTATTCAGCTGTTTGTTGCTGACAGTCGTCGTAGAGATTGGGACAACCTCAGCACCGATGGTAGCATCGTCCTTGGCGAAATCTGTCTTGAAATCGTCGCCAGCCTTCTTCCATGTGGTACCATCGTAAGAATAATAGAGCTGGACGGTAAAGCCTGCCTCGTTGTCACCATTACGGTATTTCTCGATATCATAGCTGATGGTCAGCTGGTTGATAGGTTCTGTGCCACCATTTACGAGTTGAGTCATCACACTGACACAACGGGTACCTCCATCAACTGTTGTTGACAGTCCGCCAACGGCACGGTCAGAGGGTGTAGTGCTGGAACCGAAATTCCACGTACCATTTTTTGCATTACTGGCTAGGCTTACTCCCCCTGCGTACATCAACTCTGTGGAGGCAGCACTATAGGTGCCGACCATTCTGGGAGCTCCTAACTGCCGCTCCATACGCCAGCCTGTGGGCATTGTTAAAGTTGCTTCAGAGTTTGCTGCATCCCACATGCCGTCGAAATTCTCCGTTACGGTAGCGTTGGTAGCAGTCAGCGTGAAGCCATCGTCTGCCTTCGCCTGCGTGAACAGGCAAAGGACAGAGATGAGGGATAAGAGTATTTTCTTCATGTGTTGGTTTTTGTCTTACAATTAATTAGCGGTGAACTGATAACTCTGATTTGCCGTAACAGCAGCGATATCCTGCTGAGTGCCAGCATCGCTATTGAGGATGAGGTTGTAGGTGCCGCCATCGTTTGGCAACGGGAAAATAAGCACGCCATTCTCATTGCTGGTAGGCTTGATGCCACGCCAGCCGCCATAGATCTCACCATCGCCCCACGCATAGAGACGTGGGTCGCTATATCCTGCATTGTTCTGGATAGTCACCGTATTGGCAGACTCTACCCATGAGGCATTGACATCGAAGAAGCGCGTAGCGGTGTTGGTAACAGCAGGACCATCAATCTGAGTAGTGCCATTGTCGTTCAGTATCAGGTTGAACGTACCCTGTGAAGGCAACTCGAAGAGCATCCAACCATTATCGGTAGTCTTAGCAGGGGCTGCGCCAGGCCATCCACCGCAAGCCTCACTGTCGCCCCATACATAGAGGTGGGGATCAGCATAGCCAATGGTATTTTTAACAGCGATGATGACCTTCTCAACAGCGGGCTGAGGATCGGGGTCTGGTGTCGGTGTGTCGCCACCAGGCTGGAAGTTGGCAGGATCAATTTCTGTCACACCAGCGGTAGTGATGTGCAGATAAACATCGTGATCGATGGTATAAGCGAAGTCTGCCAACTGACTGGCACCAGCATTGTTGAAGATAAGATTCTCTGCCAATCCGGTATTTGCCTCACCCATGTCGAAGTATTTGTAGTTCACGCCGTTGATGGTCTGTTCGCCAGTAACCTCCATGCCAGGCCAGTCACCATTCAGATTATTCGTGTCGCCCCACATGTAAAGATTCAGAGCGTCCCATCCCGTCTCGTCGTACACAAAGACAGCATAGCCATCGTGCTTGATGCTGGGTTCCAGCTCTATCTCCTCCACAGCATCGGCGGTGAGGCGCAGATAGACATCGTGGTCGAGTGTGAGGTTGAAGTCTGGCAACTGTGAACCGCCACCATTGTTGTTGAAGATGAGGTTTTCGTTGAGACCCATGTTCTCTTCGCCCAAATCAAAGTATGTCCACTTGACACCGTCCTTCTCCCACTGTCCGCTGGGCTGCATGCCAGGCCAGTCGCCATTGAGGTTGTTGACGTCACCCCACATGTAAAGCGTCAGTGCATCCCAGCCTGTCTGGTTGTCGACATAGACGCGGACACCATTGTGGTCAGGTTCGGGCTTCTCGCCACCACTCCAGTAGTAAGCCTCCCAGCGCTGTCCCCAGACATTGGTGAAGGTGCCTACGCCAGGGTTATCGTTGTGGACGGCATAGACAGCCGTTGTGCCCAGCAGTGCCTCGTTGCCCTGTGCCTTGGAATAGAAGCGGAAACCATCGGCCAGCGACTTGCCATTCTGGAAGGTGGCAGGGTCCAAATAGATGCCCCACTTGACGTCGCTCTTGGGAGCCTTTGTCAGCTTGAAGGCATCGTCCAGCACGGGATCGGCATACTTGCCTTCCTCGTCGGCTGTCAGTGTATTACCATTGAAGGGACCAATGATGTAGACCTCCTCATTGGCGGTAGTTCCAAAGGGGGCAATGAATTCTAACAGGATACGGTCGGCACGTGTCTCAAACTGCTGGCGCTCGTGGTCGAACGTGATGTCGTCGTCGCTCTTACAGCCTGTCAGCAGTCCTGCCAGGGTCAACAGACCCAACATCAGACTATATATTTTCTTATTCATAGTTTTCTAAATT
>JAFVHO010000150.1 GCA_017474485.1 Prevotella sp. | reverse complement strand
GTCAACATGCTCCGCCATAGGCGAAGACGGGGTGATGGGGTAGATAGCAGCTACCTCCGAGAACATATAGCTCACGTGAGCTGCAGCCTCGTTACCATCACAGGTGATAAATTTCTTTTCTTTAGCCATTTGTTTAGAATAGATAAAATAAATAATAATTCTATTGTCAATTTCTCATTTTCTCAATATCTCATTTTCTCAATATCTCAATTTCTCAATATCAGTAAAGGAATCCCAAAAGCCACAGGGGTATTTGGTTATCCTTACCAATCTCCGTATTATATCGTGCATAAATCGTATCGGGCATATACCTTATTTTATTAGTAGAGGTAGCGTCGCAGATACGGAACTTCTGATGCCCGTCAACGATGTAATAGTTGTCGTGTCCGTTTTGGTTTACCTTATGGTCTTTCCACAGGCTGTTCACGAAGAAGGTCTCCATTGCCGTCTGTTTCTCCACATGAATGGGGTAGATGGCGTAGAGCAGGTTCGAATTGTGAAGCATTACCTTCGACGGCTTTTTGGGGAAGTCCTCGCCAACGGGATAGATCATGTTCAGCAGACGGGCATCGGTCAGGTACTTGATGTAGTTCATTACTGTCGCGCGACTGGTCTCAATATCCTGAGCCAGTTTGCTGACGTTTGGTGCCTTGGGACCTTCCTCTGCCAACTGGTAGAACAGTTTTTTAATCTTCGTCAGATACTTCAGCTCAATCTGTTTGATGAGCAGGATGTCCACCTCGGTCATCATGTTCATCGTCTTCAGCAGGTTCTCGCTATAGTTGCGCTGTTCCTGGAAGAAGGGGTAGAAACCATGATGGATGTAGTCCTGGAAGTAGCGGTTGGGCTGCACCTTGGGCAGTATTTGCTTGATGATACGCTCATGGTCGTGCAGAATCTCTTCCAACGAATAAGGACGGAACGTGTTGCCCGTCATCAGGTTAATGAACTCGCGGAACGAGAAGCCACGCAGGTTGTACGACTTGACGATGCCGTTCAGTTCGGGGTTCTCTTCCTTCAGGCGCATCACGCTACTGCCTGTGAATACTATCTTCAGGCTGGGGTAGCTGTCGTAGCACTTACGCAACTCCTGCGACCAGTCGGACTGCTTGTATGCTTGATCTATCAGTAATACACGACCGCCGCGCCTGCAGAATTCTCCTGCAAACTCGGCGATACCGTGTCCCTGGAAATAGAAGTTGTTCATGTTGACATACAGACACTGGCGGTCGTTAATGTCAAACCTCTCTTTGGCGTATTGAAGCAGGAAAGTCGTTTTTCCGATGCCACGTGTACCCTTGATGCCAATCATGCGATCGTTCCAGTTAATCTCATCCATCAGGGTGCGACGAACGGGCGCATTGACATGTTCAACGAGGTAACGGTGTGTACGAAAGAATGCTTCCATCAAATCAGATTTGTTTCAAAACGCCTGCAAAGGTACTAAATAATTCCCAAATTGCAAAGCCGAGATAGCAAAATCTTTGTTGAACTTCTATTTTTATACTTTATTAACTAAATAAAACCGTCAGACCAGCCATCACGATGCTGACCATCGACATCAGTTTGATGAGGATATTGAGTGACGGACCGGATGTGTCCTTGAAGGGATCACCTACGGTGTCACCAACGATACAAGCCTTATGGGCAAAGCTTCCCTTACCTCCGAAGTTGCCTTCCTCGATATTCTTCTTGGCATTGTCCCAAGCACCACCGGCATTGGCCATGAATACAGCCAGCGTGAAGCCACTAGCCAGACCGCCAACGAGCAGACCGAGTACACCAGCCACACCGAGAACAACACCTACAACGATGGGGATGAGGATAGCGAGCACAGAGGGAATGACCATCTCATGCTGGGCAGCACGGGTGGAGATTTCTACACAACGACCGTAGTCAGGTGTGCCTGTTCCTTCCAGAATACCTGCTATCTCGCGGAACTGACGACGAACCTCCTGCACCATCTTCTCGGCAGCACGGCCTACAGCCTCCATAGTCATACCGCAGAACAGGAAGGCAGCCATTGCACCGATGAAGGCGCCAACGATGACCTTCGGGTTCATCAGGTTTACCTGGAAGTAGTTCATGAAGTCGGGAATCGTAGCGTCGGTAGCACTGATGACATCACCAGACACATTGGTAATCGTCTGACCAGCACGGGCCATGGCAATCTTAATCTCTTCGATATACGATGCCAGCAGGGCGAGTGCCGTGAGGGCTGCAGAACCGATGGCGAAGCCCTTACCAGTAGCAGCGGTAGTGTTACCCAAAGCGTCGAGGGCATCGGTGCGATGACGAACTTCTTCGCCCAAATTACTCATCTCAGCGTTACCGCCGGCATTGTCGGCAATAGGTCCGTAGGCGTCAGTAGCCAGCGTGATACCCAGTGTTGACAGCATACCTACGGCAGCAATACCGATACCGTAGAGACCGTGAGCCAGTGAGGTTGACGACATAGAGAGGTCGAAACCGTTGGCGCAGAGATAGCTCAGCATGATGGCTACACCAATTGTGATGACGGGAATGCAGGTAGAAATCATACCTGTACCAATACCTTTGATGATAACGGTAGCGGCACCCGTCTGTCCTGCCTCTGAAATCTTCTGGGTGGGCTTGTATGAGTGCGAGGTGTAGTATTCGGTAGCTTGTCCGATGATGACACCGGCAGCCAGTCCGGAGATAACTGAGAAGGAGAGTCCAAGCCAGTTGTCAATGCCCAACAGGTAGAGAATGGCAAAGGTGGCAATGGCAATGAGGACGGCAGAAACGTTCGTGCCGAGTGAGAGTGAACGCAGCAGGTCCTTCATCGTTGCGCCTTCCTTCGTGCGAACCAGGAAAATGCCTAATAGCGAGAGGAATACACCTGTGGCAGCAATCAGCATCGGGGCGATGACGGCCTTCAGCTGGATGTCTAATCCTGCTACGCCAAAGGCTGCAGCACCAAGGGCAGCGGTTGACAGCACGGAGCCGCAATAGCTCTCGTACAGGTCGGCGCCCATACCGGCTACGTCGCCTACGTTATCACCAACGTTATCGGCAATGGTAGCTGGGTTGCGTGGGTCGTCCTCAGGAATGTCGGCTTCCACCTTACCCACAATGTCGGCACCCACGTCGGCAGCCTTCGTGTAGATACCGCCACCGACACGTGCAAACAGGGCCTGCGTCGAAGCACCCATACCGAAGGTCAGCATAGTGGTTGTGATAGAAATCAGTCCGTCATGATCGAAGTGGTTCAGCACAACAAACCAGATGGCGATGTCGAGCAGTCCAAGACCTACGACGGTGAGACCCATCACAGCACCGGAACGGAAGGCAATCTTCAGACCTGCATCCAGACTCTCACGGGCAGCGTTGGCTGTACGTGCTGAAGCGTAGGTAGCGGTCTTCATGCCGAAGAAACCTGCCAGTCCGGAGAAGAAACCTCCAGTCAGGAATGCAAATGGCACCCAGGGATTCTGTACGTTCAGGCCGTATGCCATGAAGGCAAAGAGGGCACAAAGGATGATAAACACAATCAGCACGACCTTGTACTGCTGTTTCAGATAGGCCATAGCGCCATTTCGCACGTAGAGTGCAATTTCTTTCATACGTGGCGTACCTTCGTCAGCCTTCATCATGCTGCGGAAGAAGAAGTACGCCATTCCAAGTGCCACCAATGATGCAATGGGCACCAACCAAAATACTGGAGGGATGTTCATAATGTTAACGATTTTTGATAGATTTTATTGAATGAATTATTTAGCTTTCTCATATCCTGCAAAGGTACGATTTTTTTTTTGTTTTTCCGTTAACTTTTTCGCTGCTTTAACTCCCTTTAACGGCATTGTTCGATAAATACTCAATAATTATTCGTACTTTTGCACGAAATTAACACGAACAGACTCATGACACTGCATATTTTCAATCCGGAACACGACATAGCGCTAGCCTCTAATCTGAGCAATTTTACGGCGCCTCGTGCTGGTCGTCAACTGCGGACTGATTTGTGGTGGATGCCTCGATTGTGGGCTCAGGAGAATGACGTTGTTTGGATGAAAGGAGTTCAGCTGGGTGGTTTACCGATTACGGCTGTGGAGCCGTGGGGTTGGGACCGTGCTATTTGTGCGGAATTGCGGCGTGCAGGGGTGAAGGATGAAGTGTTGCCGACGGATGAGATGGTGCAGCATATTCGCCAGCTGTCTCACCGTCGGACTTCTGCACAATTGTTACCGCTGCTGCAGATGGAAGGCACCGTTGGTGAGGCCTTCGAGTGCAAAACCGTTGAGGAGGTGACGGAGTTAATGCAGCGTTACGGTCGTCTGGTGCTGAAGGCCCCTTGGTCGTCGAGTGGGCGAGGGGTGAGGTTCTGCGAAAATGAGAAAGGAGAAATGAGAAATGAGAATTGGGTGCGTAACGTCATTAAGGCGCAGGGCAGCATGATGGCCGAACCATATTATAATAAGGTAAAGGATTTCGGTATGGAGTTCGAGGCTGATGCTGAGGGGCGCATCCACTACTTGGGACTGTCGCTGTTCCATACCGTCAACGGTGCTTACGAGGGCAATATCTTGGCAACGGAAAGTGTGAAGCGCGAAATGATAAGCCGTTATATCCCAATAAGTTTGCTTGATTCCGTCAAGCAAAGAATAGTGGAACGACTGCACCTCGACGGCTACATCGGCCCCTTCGGCATCGATATGATGATTGTCAAAAGTATCGGCAATGGTAATCATAATTCTCAATTGTCAATTGTCAATTGTCAATTAGGGTTACACCCTTGTGTCGAAATCAACCTACGCCGCACGATGGGTCATGTGGCCCTGAGTATCTCGCCCACAGATGATGACATCCGAGGGGTGATGCGTGTTGTTTATGACGGCAATCATTACAATCTTAGAATCGAACCCCTAAAGCAGCGTTGACATACCAGTCAGTCAGGTTGAGCTCGTTGCCGTCAGCCTTATTGCTGTAGCGGCTGTACTGTCCGCTGACGGTCAGGAAGTAGCGGCTGAACTGATAGGTGAGTGAAGCACGGGCGTCCATCATAAACGATGGATTCCCGTATTTGATTTCCGTGCCCGACTCCTTCAGCGTGATGTCTTCCGTCCATGAGGTGTCGTCAGGAACGGCCTTCTTGCCTTTGTGCGACTCGTCGTCTGCGCTCATGAAGATATCGTAGTTCGACTCGTAGTAATACAGCTTCGTGCGGTTATAGACGGTCAGCATGGGCATCACCATCACGTTCACCAGCAGATTCCGCATGGGAACCCAGTTGAAGGCATAGCCCACACCGATGTTGGCCTTGTGAATCTTGAAGCGGCCCACGTCGCCCAAGTACTGTATCAGCAGTCCGTTCAAGGGTTTCGAATAGTCTACCGACGTCTGAAACCACTTCACGCCCAACATCAGCGAGCCCGCTGAACGTATCTGGTTCATACTCTGGTCATAGGCGGCTGCATACGAGAAGTGCTTGCCGTTCAGGAAGTAAAATGCATCAAAGATGCTCGACTTGATCTTGACGTCGTCCCATGTCTGAACGTCATCCATCGTCTGGTCCATCGGTCCATCCTCGTCGTATCCCCAGTAGTGAGCTGACAATTCGTCAGTACTAAAGCTGCGAATGCGCAGGTTAAAGCCGTAGTTGGCACCCGTCGCACCTATCGAGAAATTACGTCCTTTTGAGCGTTGCAGCGAATAGCTGTACCCCAGTCCGTAGCCGCGGTAACCTATCCAGGCACCAATCGATACCTCGCGGTCGGGCTTGAATTTCGCCTCGAAATTAACCTCACCCTTCAGGTTGTGCATGGCCAACTGCTCCTCCGTCATATATGTCGTCGACCGTAGATCCATGTCGTTGATGTTTGATTTCAGCACCACTGCCCACGGCTTCTCGGGCACTTCCAGATACCGCGTGTCAATACCCTTCACGGCTGACGAGTCAATATATGTCTTCACCGCGTTTAGTACCCTCAACACCCACGGTTTCTGCTCCTGAGCCTGCATCTGCATGCAGCCCGTCAGCAGCCATGCTATCACGATATGTTTCTTCTTGATTGTTCTCATTTTCGTCTATCGTCCTTCCGGATTTTGAGTGCAAAGGTACAAATAAATCCCGAAAAATGATATCTTTCAGAAAATATTTGTACCTTTGTTTGATTGTTGAATTCTCAATTCTTCATTGACAATCGCCGCAGGCGACCATTCCACAATCCTCATTCAACACTCCTCATTCGTTAATCAGTCTTCGTTGTCGCCGCCGTTGTCGCCGCCGTTGTCGCCTCCGGTGTTGCCACCGTTATCGCCGCCTGTGTTAGAACCACCATTCTGGGTGCCGCCGTTCTCCGTGGATCCGTTGTTCCCTGAATCCGTGGTTCCACCATTCTCATTGTCCTCAATCTCGCCATCGTCGGCGCTGGTCACGCGCTTCACCTCCTTACCGTCACGGTCGTAGCAGGTAATCTGCACGGCGGTGTTCTTCAGCTCGTCCTTCAGGTCCACGTCGGGGGTGAAGATGATGCGACGGGTGGTAATCAGGCTCGTCTTCACGTCGTTCACGTCAGCTACCGACTTCGAGCGCAGTCCGAAGCGCATGGTGCCCAGTCCAGG
>JAFVHO010000149.1 GCA_017474485.1 Prevotella sp. | reverse complement strand
TGGAGCATGCCAAGGCTCGCGGTGCAAAGATCTATGCAGAGATGGTTGGTGCCGGCATGAGTGCTGATGCCCATCATATCACTGCTTCTCATCCTGAGGGTCTCGGTGCCAAACTCGTGATGCAGAGTGCACTTGAGGATGCTGGTATGAAGCCTGAGGAGATCGACTATATCAATGTGCATGGTACTTCTACCCACGTGGGTGACATCTCTGAGGCCAAGGCCATTAAGGAGGTGTTTGGCGACGCAGCCTACAAGCTGAACATTTCGTCTACGAAGTCTATGACTGGTCACCTGCTGGGTGCTGCTGGTGCTGTTGAGGCTATGGCTACCGTTCTGGCTGTTCAGAACGACATCGTACCTCCCACCATCAACCACGAAGATGACGACAAGGACGAGGAGATTGACTACAACCTCAACTTCACCTTCAATAAGGCTCAGAAGCGCGAGGTTCGTGCTGGTCTCAGCAACACCTTCGGATTTGGTGGTCACAACGCCTGCGTAGTCTTCAAGAAGTACACAGCGTAAAAACTGTGAACTATGAATTATAGTGACATCATTGATAGAATTAAGCTCCCTTTCCGCAAGGAGAAGGAGCTTTTTTCGGCTCTCTACCAGATTCTGGGCTTCTATCCTCATAACATCGAGCTCTACAAGCAGGCTCTGCTGCATAAGAGCGTAGGCAAAAGGAACGAAAAAGGACGTCCGCAGAACAACGAACGTCTGGAGTTTCTTGGCGACGCCATTCTCGATGCTGTTGTGGGACATATCGTGTATAGCCATTTCGAGGGCAAGCGCGAAGGTTTCCTCACCAATACGCGCTCAAAGCTGGTCAGTCGTGCTACACTTGGAAAGTTGTCGCAGGAGATGGGCATTCCCCAACTGATAATGTCCGCAGGTCATTCCACTTCACACAATTCTTACATGAACGGTAACGCCTTCGAGGCACTTGTCGGAGCCATCTACTTGGATCGAGGTTACGATGCCTGCATGCGATTCATGGAGAAACGTATCCTGTCGCAGCTCATCAATCTTGACAAGGTAGCCTACAAGGAAGTCAACTTCAAGTCGAAACTCTTGGAGTGGAGTCAGAAGAATCGTGTGAAGATGGAACTTCGCGAACTTAGTCAGACGAAGGACGATCAGACGGGTAGTCCTGTCTTTACCACCCAAGTGTTCATAGAGGGCATAGAAGGCTGCAAGGGCACAGGCTTTTCGAAGAAGGAGAGCCACCAACAAGCATCAAAGGAAACGCTGCAACGCCTGCGTCGCGAGCCCCAGTTTATCGATGCCATTTTTGCCGCCAAGGCCAATCGTACCAAGATGGAAGAGGAGCCCGTAATGGCGGCCCCCGATATCGACAAGCTGCAGGAGGAGAACGAGCGGTTCATCATCGAGCAGGAGAAACCTGTGGAGTCTGTCGCTGTGCCACAGCGACAAACGGCATTAGACGATGAGTTCACCCTCGACGACATCACTGCCGCTCCTCGCGAAAAGACGCGTGAAGAGATTATAGCAGAAGCTGAGGCCGCAGCTTTTGCAGAAGCATAAATCCTCCTACATTCGCAAAAAGAAAAGAGCCTAAGAGAGAAAAGTTTTTTCCTCCTTAGGCTTTTTATGTTTCAGGCCTTGGAATTAATATTTCAGGTCTTGGAATATATATTTCAGGCCCTGAAATATAGAATACCATTAATACAAGAAAGATTTTGAGAGAAAGCCGTTTCTCCTAATTAGTCAGAGAAAGGAATCTTATATCCCAAGCTGAACTGGAAGACGCTGTTGCGGTAAGTATCGTCAATACCCTTTACAATACCAATCAGTCCAAGATTATAGCGGGCATCGAGTACGAAGTGCTGATACTCGTAGGAAATACCCAAGGGAATAGCAAGGTCGAACTTACGGAACTCAGAGGAACCACCATAAGCAGCCTCAATCTTGTCGATGTCCCATTTCACACCGTCTACTGTTGCCTTCTTGCTGGTTAAGAATCCCAACTGCACACCAGCCTTGATAGCCAGTCCCTCGACAGGATAGTACTGCGCCAACAGTGGTACATTGGTATAACCGAACATAATCTTCGTATTGTGCACATCGTCCTTCTCTCCTTGCAGAGAGTAGTGAAGACCAGCCACCAAACCCAAATTATCGTTTACACCATACTCGAACTCGAGACCACCCATGTAGCCACTCATCCATTTGGCATCAGGATCGCCAGCCCATGTGACCAGATTCCAACCAGCCTTTGGCATCACACTCCATTCACCTTCTTCGTTTTGGGCATTCACATTCGTTGTAGCCATTATGGCGGCTATAGCCATTAGAAGAAACTTTTTCATTGTTAATCCATATTGTTGTTATCAACTGCAAAGTTACGAAACTTTTCCGAGATTATATAAAAAAACGAAAAAAATTCCCCCATTACAATGCTTTTATGTAATTTTGCAGTCTAAACGTGCAAAAAATGAGTCTGACTCAGATAATTGGAAAGGTATTCGTACCCCGTCAGAAGGCTTTGGAGAAGCATCAGGGTGGGGGAGAGGCGCTGCAGCGGGCAGTGCTGGAGCATCTGATACATTCCGCTAAAGATACAGAATACGGCAGGAATCATGCCTTTGACAACATCAAGGGCTACGATGATTACATAAAAATGGTGCCAGTCAACACCTACGAGGAACTAAAGGGCGACATTGACCGTATGCGTCATGGAGAGCAGGATGTGCTGTGGCCAGGACGTGTGCGCTGGTATGCCAAGTCGAGCGGTACTACGAACGATAAGTCGAAGTTTATCCCTGTCAGCGACGAAGGTCTGCAGAAGATTCACTATGCTGGCGGACGCGACTCTGTGGCCCTCTATTTGCGTAACAATCCCAAGTCGAGGATGTTCGATGGCAAGGGCCTGATTCTTGGTGGCAGTCATGCACCTAATTATAACGTGGCAGGTTCGCTGGTAGGCGATCTAAGCGCCATCTTGATAGAGAACATCAATCCGTTGGTCAACTTTGTACGTGTACCCAAGAAGGAAACAGCTCTGCTGAGCGACTTCGAAGTGAAGCGCGAACGTATTGCCCGCGAGGCGATGAACAAGAACGTCACCAATATCAGTGGTGTGCCCTCGTGGATGCTTTCCGTATTGAACTGCATGATGGAGCTGACGGGTAAGACGCATCTTGAAGAGGTGTGGCCAAACATTGAGGTGTTCTTCCACGGTGGTGTGGCCTTTACGCCCTATCGTAAGCAATACGAGCAACTCATCACCTCGCCCAACATGCACTATATGGAGACGTATAATGCCTCGGAGGGCTTCTTCGGATTGCAGGACGACCCAGCAGACAAGGCGATGTTGCTGATGTTGGACTATGGGGTGTTCTATGAATTCCAGCCTATGGACGGAGGCGACATTGTACCACTTTGGGGTGTTGAGAAAGACAAGAACTACGCGATGGTGATCTCTACCAGTTGTGGCTTGTGGCGCTATATGATTGGCGATACCATCCGGTTTACCTCTACCAATCCGTATAAGTTCGTGATTAGTGGTCGTACCAAGAGCTTTATCAATGCCTTTGGCGAAGAACTCATAGTTGACAACGCCGAACAGGGCTTAGCGTATGCTTGCGAACAAACGGGTGCTGAGGTGTTGGAATATACGGCAGCGCCAGTCTTTATGGATGCAAATGCCAAGTGTCGTCATCAGTGGCTCATTGAATTTTCCAAATCGCCGAACGATTTGGCACAGTTCTCTGACCTGTTGGACAAGCGTCTGCAGGAAATCAACAGTGACTACGAAGCCAAGCGCTATAAGGATATCACCCTACAGCACCTTGAGATTATTGAGGCACGCAAGGGCCTCTTCAATGATTGGCTGAAGCTACGCGGCAAGTTGGGTGGACAGCATAAGGTGCCTCGCCTGAGCAACTCACGCGAACACATCGATGTCTTGTTGAATCTCAACAAGACTGAGAGGTAAAAAGTAAAAAGGTAAGAAATGAAAGAAAAGACAAATAATTTTTTAAAGGATAAAATGGCAGGAAGGTTTTTACCTTTTTACCTTTTTACCTTTTTACTTATACTGATGTCGTGTGCCCGCATGGGTTCGCCTGACGGAGGATGGTACGACGACGACCCACCTCGCATCTTGGGTTGTTCGCCTGAAGACAAGGCCACGAATGTGACGAGCAAGAAGATAACCATTTATTTCGACGAATTTATCAAGCTGGCTGATGCAACCCAGAATGTCATCGTGTCGCCTCCACAATTAGAGATGCCTGAAATCAAGGCGCAGGGCAAGAAAATTGTGGTGAATCTGGTAGACTCGCTGAAGCCCAATACAACCTATACTGTCGATTTTAGTGACGCCATCAGCGATAATAACGAGGGTAATCCTTTGGGTAATTACACCTACACCTTCTCGACAGGCGAGCAGATTGACACCTTCGAGGTGGCTGGCTATGTGCTGAGTGCCGATAAGTTGGAGCCTATACAAGGCATCAGCGTCGGACTCTATGATGATTTTGCCGATTCTGCTTTCCGTACCAAGCCCATGTTGCGTATCTCACGTACTGACGAGCGAGGCTATTTTGTCATCAAAGGTGTGGCTCCTGGCGAGTATCGCGTGTATGCCTTACAGGATGCTGATGGTGACTTTAAATTCTCGCAGAAGAGTGAGATGATAGCTTTTTCGCATGAAACACATATTCCGTCGTGCAAGCCCGATATCCGTCAGGACACCATTTGGCGCGATACGCTGCATATCGACAACATTCTGCGTGTGCCATATACCCATTTCTATCCTGACGATGTGGTGATGCTGGCATTCCAAGAGGTTCAAACTACGCGCAACCTGCTGAAGATAGAGCGTCAGCAGCCTGATCGTTTTACGATGTTCTTTACATACGGTGACAGTCTATTGCCTGTTATCCGTGGCTTGAACTTTGACAGCGACTCGGCTTTCGTCGTTGAGCCCAGCATCAAGAGAGATACCATTACCTATTGGCTGCGCGACACCACGCTGATTAATCAGGACACGCTGCGTATGGACCTCACCTATATGATGACAGATACGCTGGGTTTGCTCGTGGAACATACAGACTCTGCGCTTGAGGTGTTGGCTAAGACACCATACGAGAAACGTATGAAGCAGCTGAAGAAAGACATTGAAGAGTGGCAGAAGGAGCAGGAGAAGCTGAAGAAGAACGATGAACCTTATGACAGCATTTATCCAGTCAAACCTTTGGAACCCAAATATAATGTATCATCATCGATGGACCCACATCGTTCTATATTGATAGAGATGCCTACGCCATTGGCCAGCCTCGACACGGCAGCCATCCACCTCTATTCTAAGATAGATACGCTATGGTATCGCTCGCCCTTCGATTTTGAACGGAAAGACTCTACCCTGCGATATTACGAGTTGCGTGCCGACTGGCAACCAGGCAGGGAATATAGTCTGGAGGTTGATTCGGCAGCCTTTATTGATATCTACGGTTTGGTGTCAAAGGAATTCAAGCAAGGTATCAAGGTAAAGTCACTTGACGAGTATTCTACCTTGGTGATGCAGACGAGTGGTGTTCAGGACACCGCTATCGTCATGCAGTTGCTGGACAAGAGCGAAAACATAGTTCAACAGGTGAAAGCAGAAGCCGATGGCTCTGCAGCCTTCTTCTATATTACCCCCGGCGTCTATTATGTCCGTGCTTTTATAGACCGCAACGGCAATAGCCGTTGGGATACAGGATTATATGATGATGACCTGCAACCAGAGGATGTCTACTATTACCACCGTTCTATTGAATGTAAGGCCAAGTGGGACAATACGCTGCAATGGAATATGACAGAACGCAAGCGTTATTTGCAGAAACCAGGCGAATTGGTCAAGCAGAAAAACTCAAAGAATAAGAAGAAACAAATGAACCGTAATGCCGATCGCGCTAAACGTTTGGGCATGGAATACGTCAAACAAAATACCATCAAGGTAATAAATAACGAAAGTAAGAACAGTAAAAAGTAGTGTATGATGAAAACAATAAAATCACAATGGATACGTAGAATGGTAATGGGTCTTTTACCCTTTTACCTTTTTACCCTTTTGCCTTTCAATGCCAACGCCCAGTGTGGCATCGAGAATTTTGCCTTTAAGTCTGGTGAGTTTCTGAGCTACGACCTCTATTTCAACTGGAAATTTGTCTGGGTAAAGGTCGGCACAGCATCTATGTCTACCGTACAGTCAAACTATAAAGGTCAGAAGGCATTCCGTAGCAGTCTGATAACACGTGGTAATGACAAGCTTGACAATGTGTTCGTCATGCGCGACACCCTGTTGTGCTATACTAATCAGGAACTGTCACCCCTGTATTTCCGTAAGGGTGCTCGTGAGGGCGACCGCTATTATGTTGATGAGTTATGGTACACCTATCCAAACAGCAACTGCCATCTGAAGATGCACCGTATTGATCATGACGGCGAACAGCACTGGAAAGAGGCAGAGTACAAGAGCTGCATCTACGATATGATGAGCATCTTCCTTCGTGCCCGTAACTTCGATGCCACAAAACTGAAGGAAGGCGAGAATATTCCCATGCCTATCAGCGATGCCAAGAGTCTCAGCAATTCTTGGTTGAAATATACAGGTAAGACGACGCTGAAGATGAAGAACGGCAACAGCAAATACCGTTGTCTTGTGTTCTCGTTCATCGAGCGTGAGAATGGACAGAACCACGAACTGATTCGTTTCTACATCTCAGACGACAAGAACCATCTGCCCGTCCGTCTTGACCTCTTCCTTTCTTTTGGCTCAGCTAAGTGCTATCTTACTGGTTTCAAGGGTTTGCGCAACCCGATGGAGTCTAAGGTAGAGTAATGCAGGTATCCGAGCTCTTCGAACGCTGTGTCGAATTGGCTGATGTAGCGCCATCGAGAGCTTCGTTGCGCTATCTTCACGAGACGCTGGTGCTGGCTTGTGCTGAGGCACTGCGAGGCAGTCGTCAGGGCTTTGGCAATGTCTTTGCACAAGTCGATTATCTGTGCAAGCAGCATGGTATTGCCATACGTGAGCGTATTGCCATTCAGCAGATGCGTCGTCACTCCAATGGCAAAGGACAGATTTCTGAGGATGATTGGAAGTACGACATTCGAGCCCTCGCCCTTTTCATCTCTGCCATCTTCCATGAAGATATTCCTCACAACTTGTTGACACGTCTGCCAGCTCTAGGGCGTCAGCAGGAGCATCAACCTAAGGTCAATCTGCGTTATATCCGTTGTATCGTCGACAGTTGGGACGAGCGATATATTTATGCCTCTACAGCTGACGGCCCTATCTGCGTACATTGCAACGCCACACTCTCTCCGAGAGAATGGTCAATGGTCAATGATCAATGGTCAATGTTCACTGAAGGTATGCAGCTCAACCTGCTGGACTGTCATCGTGAAGGCACGACGATAACGCCAGGTCTCATCGTTGTCGAGCCAGACTTCTTGGTAGACATTTCTTCCGTTGCAGCTTGCTTTCAGGATTATGGACATCACCCCATGAGCCATCTGTTCAATCGTCTGAAGGCTCGCCCAAACTCACAACAGATCCTATTGGGTAATTTCGCTGGCTCGGCACTCGATGACCTCATTAATAGTCCTACGACGCCTTTTGCCGATACGTTGCGTAAGTCGTTCTGCGAACAGGCCCTGCAGTTCTGTACGTGCAGTGGCTTCGATGCCACTCGCTTCAAGGCCGATGCTCAACAGCAGGTGGCGAATATTCGCGAGGCTGTGAACGTTTTGTTTGGTGAGTATCAGCAAGATCGGGCCTTGATTGAACCTTCTTTTGTCTGCGAGCACTTGGGACTACAGGGGCGTGTCGACTTGATGACTGACGACATGCGCCTGTTGGTAGAGCAGAAATCGGGCAAGAATTGGAACATCGAACGTCTGGCCTCTCATCTCTCACCTCTTACCTCTTACCTTTATAAGGAAGACCATTATGTACAGTTGTTGCTCTACTATGGTATTTTGCGTTACAATTTCCAGTTGTCAGCAGACAAGGTAGACATCCGTCTGCTCTATTCCAAGTACGCGGCTCGTCAGGGGCTGTTGGTCGTCAACTATTATCAGCAGCTGTTTCGCGAAGCTATTCATGTTCGCAATCTTATTGTGGCCCAGGAAGTACGGATGGCTCGTGAGGGTTTTGCAACGGTTCTCCCTCAACTTCATGCAGGCATTCTGTTAGAGGATCAAAAGAAGGCCGACTTCTTCAACAAGTATATCCGTGATGAAAAGGAGCAAGTGGTGGCTCCCCTGCATCATCTGTCAGACGTAGAGCGAAACTATGTGGAACGAATGTTCACCTTCGTCTATCGTGAACAGCTGGCTCAGAAGACGGGTGTTCAGGAGGGGCAGAGTGGGGCACAGGCCGACCTCTGGAACATGCCTTTAGCAGAGAAACAGGAAACGGGCTGCATCCTGATGGGTCCTATTGTTGAGCGCGACGTTGAGCATGTTACTTTGCGTATTGATACCAGCGAAGTGTTGCCCAACTTCCGTCGTGGCGATATGGTGTATGTCTATCGTTGTGACGACGTTCCAGATGTGTGCCGTAGTATATTATATAAAGGTATCATAGAACTGCTGACGGACACACTGCTCACGATCCGGCTGGGTGAACGACAACAGAATGAGCATGTTTTCTCTGAGGGAACCTATGCCGTTGAACATGCTTCTTCTGATGTCACGACAACCTCTGCCCTGCGAAGTATTCTTTCATTCTGTAGTGCCCCTGAGGATAAGCGACAACTGCTGTTAGGACTTCGTCCGCCTCGTCGCGACACATCAATAACCCTGTCGCGTAGTTATAGTCCACATTATGACGAGATGTTGCTCAAGGCCCGTCAGGCTCAGGACTACTTCCTGTTGCAAGGTCCTCCAGGCACAGGCAAGACCTCCATGGCCCTCCGCTTCTTAGTCGAAGAAGAACTGAATGCCTCATTTTCTCATTTTCTCAATATCTCAATTTTATTGACCGCTTACACCAATCGTGCTGTTGACGAGATATGCAGTATGTTGGAAGATGCAGGCATCGACTATTTGCGAATAGGTTACGAAGCCTCGTGCGACCCTCGTTTTGCACATCGTTTGCTTGATTGTGTATTGGCAGAGAAGCCACGTTTAGACGATATCCGACAGCAATTGCAGGAAGTCCGCGTTGTGGTCAGCACAACGTCCATGTTGCAGTCGCGCTCTTTCCTGTTGGACATCAAACATTTCTCACTCTGCATCGTCGACGAGGCCTCACAAATCTTGGAGCCCAACATCATCGGGTTGTTGTCTTCTGATAGCATCGAGCGCTTTATCTTAATAGGCGACCACAAACAGTTGCCTGCTGTCGTCGTACAGCCTGACGACGAGCCGACATTACATGATTGTCGTTTGTCGCTTTTCGAACGCCTGTTGCGTCAAGAGCGCGAGGCAGGTCGTGAGGCGTTTACTGCCATCCTGCGTCGTCAGGGTCGTATGCATCCTGATATTGCAGCCTTCCCTAACGAGTTCTTCTATGCTCGCGAACAACTGCAACCCGTTCCCCTGCCTCATCAGGAAGAAACAGAACTCCAATATCATCAGCCTTCAGAAGACGCCCTCGACGACCTTCTGAAGCAGCATCGTGTCCTCTTCTTCCCTAGTGGTTTATTATCCTCCCCTCTCACTTCTCCCCTCTCCCCTCTCACCTCTGATAAAGTCAACCCCGCTGAGGCCAGCCTTGTTGCCGACCTCCTTCGTCGCATTTATCGTCAATACGGAGAGCGTTTCGATGCGACAAAGACTGTTGGCGTCATCGTGCCCTATCGCAACCAGATTGCTATGATTCGTCGTGAGATAGCTCAGTTGGGAATTCCCCAGCTTCTCGATATCAGCATCGACACCGTCGAACGCTATCAAGGCTCTCAGCGCGACGTTATCATCTACTCGTTCACCATTCGCCACCCTTATCAGCTCGACTTCCTCTGTGCCAACAGCTTCGATGAGGACGGACGCACCATCGACCGTAAACTCAATGTCGCTATGACCCGTGCCCGCAAGCAATTGCTTATGACGGGCTGCACCTCCGTACTTAACCAGAACCCCATTTTCGCTCAACTTATCCAGCGATATTCTTGCCTTACCAAGCAATAACCCTGCTTTTTTAATCGAAAAACATGCTTTTTGGACACGTGGGGGCAAATTCAGGACAAAAATGGAGACTATTTCTCTGATTTGTCCGAAAATCCCATATGGGCACTATGCGCATTCTCTACTACATGCCTCAGAAATTTGAGAGCGGTAGCGACCACCTTTGGGAGATTCAGGTATCCGACAACATGGGTCTTCGTTCACCTTGGAGATATGGCGTGCCCAGCGATGGCAAGTTTGCCGACAAGGCAGCGATAGGCCTATCTTTGATGGCAACATCTTTAATAAAGAACTCGAGGCCACTCCGCTGGAGATCAACGTACACGTGACGGTCAAGATGAAGTACTATTTCCCGAACGCTGACATCAAATACGAAGAGAAGTAATAGTCCGCTAGCACGGAACACTCATACAAAAAAAGCTTCCCCCAAACAAGGGAAGCTTTTTTGTACACATTAGGGACGGTCGGTGTGTACAATTACTCCAACTTATCGCCACCACCCTTCTGCGGGTTGCTGTCGAGTGCTTGTTGGTTGGTGTTGAGCCAGTTGCCCAAGCCCGTCAGCTTGTGGAAGTCGCACTTCTCGTAGCCCTCGTTATAGTTGTTCAGCACTTTTAACTGCGGCTGTTTCGTCTTGAAATCGTAGGTGTAGAAGAACTGTCTCAGCAGACATACTTCACTCACCTCATGCACGAGGCCGTTCCTAGTGCGGTCAGTGCCGCCGTCAGAATGCTAATGATGACCTGAATCACCGTCTTCCATGTCTCCTTTTTCATAGTATCAGATTATTAAGTAACCGTTAAAAAATAACTTGGTACGATTTCCGCTCTATACGAGCAGTTGCCAAGCTTTTATTTATCTCTTCAAAATTATTGTTCATGTTTATTGTTGCTTTGTTTGTAACTTATTGATTATTAACATTTTATAT
>JAFVHO010000148.1 GCA_017474485.1 Prevotella sp. | reverse complement strand
GGAGGAGCTGACGATTTTGCCAAGCTACACTCCATAGCAGAGACTGCCATGAAGAATGGCAATTCCAAATTCAATGCGATTCTTGCTGTCGTACAACAGTAAGGCAACTACTCATGCACTATAGGGTGCTGAGTAGTTACACCCTATAGGGCTATTTAAAGATAAAATATGAGCATGGCAGCAAGGTAAATAACGAAAAATCGCCCATTTCATCGATAAATGTAAGCCTGGCAATTTCTGTCAGGCTTACTTTTTCTCGTTTTGAGACTCTTTTTTCCTACCGTGGGACTATTGTTTTCTGGAAACAGGCTATTTTTGCAGATGAATTCAAACAAAGGTATATAAAAAATGTATATTTCCATAAACATTGATGATATGAAAAAATATTTTTCAATGGCAGCATTTTTTTGCATCGCTACAAGCTTGCTCTTTTCCTTCTTCGCATGCAAGGAAAGCCATAAGCAGATTGACTTGTCACAGCTCAACTATAGCCATGTTGACACATTGATAATGGACACCATTGCTTCCGTCAACTGGAGAAGCGTCTATTATGGCAGCGACGAGCAGAGAGAGTTAGTTATCGCTCGTCTGATTCAATTTGTTGACAGTATGGAACAGGCTGGCAACTTGAACGAGTTGGGTGCAGGCACCTATCGTGGTATTATAAATGATAATGCTTACAAGGTACTTGAGGCCGAGGAATGGTTTAGCCGTGCTATCACGCACAACAGCCGTAAGGACCGCGAGCAATGGTACTACAACTATGCTGGCTACGAATTGGCATTTCTGTTATATTCAAGGCATAATTACGAAGGGTTTTTGCGAGTGGCCGTACCCATTTTCGCCTCAATGGACTCATTGGGCACCTACCTTCGAATAGACCATAAGATCGATCTTTATTCGCTGTTAGGATGCTGTTATCTGAAGCTGGAGCAACCTGACAAAGCAAGGGAGGCCGTCTTGAAGGCACGTGACTTTGGCCGTCAGGTGCTGGCTAAGGATTCGTCTCACTATATCTACCAGTCATTCATCAATTACTACGCGAGGATCAAAGATGCCTACGTCAGGGTGAAGGACTTTGAGGGGGCTAGAAACTGGATGGCGTTTACCGACTCCATTGGTAACCTCTTCGCACGCCGCTACCCCAATGCTGAGGTCTGGTCTGTCTACAACGGCTACACTCACCTTGATCGCGCTATTAAGGTGTGGAGCTTGGGAATGAAGGATTCGGCAGCTGTCGAATATGCTGAGTTCCGGAAATACCAGTGCGCCTACGATATCAACGGCCTCATCCAGTCAAACGACTACCTGATGAATGCCGAGCGCTGGGAAGATGCCGCAGACAACTATCAGGCACTCGACTATTTCATAAAATGGAGCAACGGAAAACTTTACTTGGAGGAGCTCTATGCCTATTATTTCCCCAAGTTCCGTGCCAATTACTATGCCGGGCGTAAGGACTCTGCTCTGTTTGTAGCCAACCAGATAGCCGAGGCCTTTGACTCTGCCTACATCTGGCAGAAGAGAAGTTCGATGGCCGAAATGGCTACTATCTACGACACGCAGGGCAAAGAGATGCAGATAACCCGCCAACAGGCCGAGTTATCGCAGCAGAGGCTCTGGGGAACAGCTATCGCACTAGTGTTACTCACCACTTTTTTTATCATCTATTCCTTGCATCGCCGCAAGGCACAGAAACGTCTTGCCGCTGCCCATGAACAGCTGGAGACTACTCACGAAAAACTGGAGAAAGCCCACGCTGAACTCCAGACGGCCTACGACCAGTTAGAAGAAACCACAGCAGCCAAGGAGCGTATAGAATCGGAACTACGTATCGCCCGCGACATACAGATGTCGATGGTGCCAGGCATATTCCCTGATCGCGATGGTCTCGACATGTATGCTGAGATGACACCCGCTAAGGAGGTGGGCGGCGACCTCTATGGCTACGTCTTTCAGGGTGACGAGCTCTACTTCTGTGTGGGCGACGTCAGTGGAAAGGGAGTACCCGCCTCGCTCTTCATGGCCCAGTCGGCCCGACTCTTCCGTACCCTCGCCACCGAGGGCAT
>JAFVHO010000147.1 GCA_017474485.1 Prevotella sp. | reverse complement strand
CATTGCCATCGGTCCCATTCTTCAGGGTATTGCCCGTCCTGTGAACGACCTCTCTCGTGGCTGTTCTGTCGAGGACATCTACTACATGGTGGCTATTACCGCCTGCCAGGCTATGGACGCGAAGAAGTAGTTAAGAGTTAAGAATTAAGAGTTAAGAAAAAATGAAAATCCTTGTATTGAATTGTGGTTCGTCTTCCATTAAGTACGCCTTGTACAATATGGACGACAAGAGTGTGATGACCAGTGGTGGTGCTGAGCGTGTGGGATTGGACGGTGCCTTTGTAAAGGTGAAGCTGGCCAATGGTGAGAAGAAGCAGATTATGCACGACATCCCTGAGCACACAGAGGGTGTAAAGTTCATCTTCTCATTGCTTACCGATCCTGAGATTGGTGTCATCAAGAGTCTCGACGAGATTGATGCTGTAGGTCACCGTATGGTGCATGGCGGCGAGAAGTTCAACAAGAGCGTTATCCTCACCGACGAGGTGCTGAAGGCTTTTGAAGAGTGCTCCGACCTGGCTCCCCTGCATAACCCAGCCAACCTGAAGGGTGTGAATGCCGTGAAGGAGCTGATGCCTGGTCTGCCCCAAGTAGGCGTTTTCGACACCGCTTTCCATCAGACCATGCCTCCCAAGGCCTTTATGTACGCCATTCCCTACGAGCTCTATGAGAAGTACGGCATTCGTCGCTATGGTTTCCACGGCACCTCTCACCGCTATGTGTCACAGCGTGCCTGTGAATTCCTGGGTATTCCCGCTGAAGGCACCAAGATGGTAACCTGTCACGTAGGTAATGGTGGTTCTATAGCTGCTGTGGTTGATGGCAAGTGTATCGACACCTCTATGGGTCTCACACCGCTGGAAGGTCTCGTCATGGGTACCCGTGCCGGCGATATCGATGGTGGTGCTGTGACTTTCATCGAGAAGAAGCTTGGTCTTGATGCCGACGGCATGAGCAACCTGCTCAACAAGAAGAGCGGTGTGGCTGGCTTGACAGGTGGTTCCAGCGATATGCGCGACGTAGAGAATGCTGCCAAGGAGGGTAATCCTCGTGCTCAGCTGGCTCAGGACATGTATTTCTATCGTATCAAGAAGTATATCGGTGCCTATGCAGCTGCTATGGGTGGGCTCGACGTGGTGGTGTTCACTGCCGGTGTTGGTGAGAACCAGATTGGTATGCGCTCGGAAGTCTGCAAGAACATGGAGTTCTTGGGTATCAAGTTCGACGAATCCAAGAACAATGTTCGTGGCGAGGAAGCTATCATCTCAGCTGACGATTCAAAGGTAAAGGTCGTCGTTATTCCTACCGACGAGGAGCTGATGATTGCTACCGATACGATGAACTTGCTGTAATTACATATCATAGTTACAAGACTATTTCGGGTCGGAGAAGCCACAATGACTGGCAATCTCCGACCCGTTTTTCGTCTCATTTGTTATAATCTCACACCGAAGAAGGCGCGGGCAATCCATTTGTTCTGATTAACAGTAATATTGCCGTTGTCAAAGATGGAGTTGCTCATCATGATGGAGGCTCCACCAAGGTAACGAGGCGAGAAGTGATAGACAACGGCGGCACGTTCATTGAAAATCATGTTGAAATTCAGGCCGTGGTCTTTCTTCTCATCGTTGTTCACCGTCAGACGGTTATGCTTGTAAACTACGACAGAGGGTATTGCAGAGAGATGGAGCAGCCACTGTGACCGCTGTCCGAGAACGAGGTTATAACCGTAACCACCACCAAGGGCGACATTGGCAAACTTGAGGTGAACCTCGGGGGCCATCGGACTACGCTCTTTCAGTTCGTCGGTGGTCTTGATGCTTCCTGTCTGAACACTGAGGCCAGCGAGCCATGAACCGGCAGAGCGTCGCTGGTAGTAGTTCTGATACAAGGCTGCAGGATAAGAGAACTTACGGTGATTAAAGATGTAGTAAGCCGATGCATTGACCACATTCATGCGCAGTCCATCTTCGTCGAGATGGTCGATATTGCCCAACTTGATGTCTCCTGTCAACGACGTGGCACGCAGGTAGTTGAAATCGAGACTGATCATGTTGTTGTGATACTCCAAATTGAGTTCGTAATCGTCGTAAATGCCTTTAATCTTGTCGGGATTGAGTGACAGTGCTACGGCAAGGTCGCAGTAGTTCACCTCCAGACTGACAGAAGTATTGCGACGGGTATGCAGGTCGTACTTCGAATAGACGTCGTTCACGGTACCTTTTGCGTGGATGTAGTTGCCTGCATAGTTGCCAAGAAGCCTTAACAACCACTTCTCCTTGGGCCGGACGACATAATTGGTGTCGTATTTCGTCTTGAAGTAGCTGTTGGTGATTTTCTCGTTCAAACGCTTGCCAATGCTCTCCTTCGCCTCGTACAACGCGGTGCTATCGTTTTTCAAACTGTCAGCAGCGACAAACTGAGCGTTTGCCGCTGACGTGACAGCTGAGAATAATATTATTAACAGATAATTTCTCATTTCCTCAATTTCTCAATCTCTCAATTTCTTACAGACGGCATGTCAATCCGATCTTGGTTTCAAAGGTATTAGCGTGCACCGTACTGTTCTGACGGAGGATAAGGTCTTTGTCATAGTAATACTTGTAATGCGTACGACGACTATAGTAAGCACCAGAGAGGGTGACAGACCACTGACGTGCCAGGTGCATCTCGATGACAGGATTAATAACCAATAGTGCCGCATTGCTGTTGTCACCCTGTACGTTCAGGAAATGCAGGTCGGCAGTACCATCGGCGTATGGCTGCAGGTCCTTGTCCTCGTAACCCTTCCAAGTCCAGAGACGAAAGTACTTGGCATTGAGAATGAAGCGTCCATACTTGCCGAATTCAAGCTTTGTGCTCGACTTGACACTGAAGCCAGAACCCATGTTATAGTCACGCTCAATGACGTTGAAGTAGTCACTCTTGGTACCACCCAGCAGAATGCCGCTCACGAAGAATCGCTGTTCCATCTTCGACAGGTAACCCATTTGTGGCAACGAGAAGATGAAGCCAGGACCGAAACCGGCAGCCTCACTAATGCGGTAAGGCGTCAGGCTGGAGCCATCCTCGATGGGCTTAGCATCGTAGTAATTGAAGTGCTGGTAGATACCGAACTCGCCAGCCATATCCTTCTTATCCAGAATAGGTGTACTCCACAGACGCCCAACGATGTTCAGCGTATTCACCGCAGGCTGTCCACCACCGAAGGCGGCATTTGCCTCTAAGTCAAAGAAGTCGTAGGGCGTGGTATGCTTATCACCATCTACTGCCGTACCGTACGTCAGCGTCATGTTGACGTATGGCGCATGGATACCACGGAACAAGGCACCGTCATCGGCCAAATAGCGCCAACCGACAGAGAACGACATGTCGAGGGGGGTCTCATCGAAGTCATGGTAGCGATAGTGGGTGCTCTTCACACGCCAGGCATCACCGCTGATGATACGGTGCAACCCCTGAATAGGGTTGATGATGGCGGCAGCAGCCTCACGCACGAAACGAGGGAAGCCCCGATCGCGGTCGTCAAGGATGGTCAGACTCAGGCGATGCGTCATTTCACCGATCGCTATACCACCACAGGTGGTAGCAATAATATCGTTGATGGCCGGTGGCTCCGTCTCACCCAGGAATTCCCACATGGCCGAACCCAGCAGCGAATAAGGTGCCGACTCCCAGAACGTCAGACCATTGGTACGGGCAGCGTTGAAGTACAGGTTGCCGTGATACGGGTGGGCAAACATGTTGGTGATGAAGAAGTCGTTATCCCACACCATACCATCGGTGAAGTTATGCTTCAGCGAGTTCAGGGTGGTCTGAGCGAAGTCCGAGTTCAATGCCCAGCGGTCGAACAGTTGCACGCCAATGTTGATGCCCGTCACCTCAGCAAGAGCCTGCCAAGGACGTTTGGGCGTGGGCAGTGCCATCGTAGAATCGGCAAACACCAGCTTCGAACGTTTCTCGTCCCAAGCCCGCTTCCATGAGTCGTGCTGGTTGCGAGGCTGACGGTAGGTCAAACCCAGTTCAAACAACGGACGATTGCGGTAGGTCTCGTTGCGGTCGTAGTAGCGGGTCAGTCCCCAACCCACAGAGGCAAAAGCACCGTATTTACTGCTAAACTGGTAGTCGGCATTCAGTCGGGCCTGCAACGAGTACAGTCGTTCGGGCTTCTCATTATTGTTCTTCGAGAAAGTCTCCACATGATAGTAGCCCACATCCCCACTCAAACTCCATTTTGGCGACAGCTGTTTATAAAGACCCATGCGATAGAATACAGCCCCTGAGAATTTGGAGTCGAGTCCCATGAAGTGCGTACCTACACCCATGATGCTGTACGTGTTCTTGTTGCGATAGCGCACAGCCAGGTTCGTCTTTGTTGACGAGCCACCGTATAACATGACGTCAATGTCGGTCATCGGGTTGACGTTCACCAAGCCAATCTTATGGCCGATACTATCGTATGACAGGTTGATGAGTCCTACCTGCCAGCCCTTCGGACGCTTACGGGCAATATTGAACACACCTATCTGTGCACCGTTGAGCGAATCAGCATAGTTAATGGCACCTAACTGCACGCCATGCTGCATGGCCGACGAGACATTCAGTATACCTGACAGCTGCAAGCCCTTGTCCATGCCTGCCGTGATGTTGCTGATACTGCTCAGCTGCCATCCAGTAAATTTCTGTGCCGACGTGTTGGAGAGACCAGACAACTGCACGCCGTGGCCACCGTCAGCAGCAACAGACGAGATGACGCCAAACTGCACACTCTTCACCGAGTCTTGCACACTGACAATGCCTACGGGTGAACGTTGGGCCATGAGGGCCGAACTGACAACCAATAATAGTAATAATAAACTACTCTTTTTCATCATCATTGTAATTTTTTCACTGCAAAGATATGAAATTAATACGAATTTTACAAGTTTATCAGATACTTAATTCATCGAGAACAGTAAGCAGACGCTTGTCAAAACGCTTGTCAGTGCGAATACACTCAGAGAATGGCACGAGGACGGCATCGCTGTTGCGGATGCCTATCATCACGTTGCGCTGTCCTTGCATGACAGCCTCTACGGCAGCCACACCCATCCAACTGGCCAGGACGCGGTCACGTGCCGACGGGCTGCCGCCACGCTGCAAATGTCCGAGGATGGACACACGAACATCGAACTCAGGGAACTCTTTTTTCACGCGGTCGGCATAGTAGAGGGCACCGCACTTCGGACTCTCCGAGACGATGACGATACACGACTTCTTCGACTTACGGATACCACGGCCCATGAAGGCTGCCAACTGGTCAACATCGGTCACTTCCTCAGGTACTATGGCAGCCTCGGCACCACAGGCGATGGCACAATTCTGTGCCAGGAAACCGGCATCGCGTCCCATCACCTCAACGAAGAAGATGCGCTCATGAGAATTGGCGGTGTCGCGGATACGGTCCACACACTCCATGATGGTATTCATGGTTGTGTCATAGCCAATGGTAGCGTCAGTACCATAAACATCGTTGTCGATGGTGCCAGGCAATCCTATGCAGGGAAAATCGTACTCCATGGCAAAATCGCGGGCACCGGTCAGCGAACCATTGCCGCCAATCACAATCAAGGCGTCTATCTCTTCCTTCTTACATGTTTCGTAAGCCTTCTGTCTGCCCTCAGGTGTCATAAAATCCTTGCTACGGGCACTCTTCAGAATGGTGCCACCACGGGTAATGATACCACTGACATCCTCGGTGGTAAACTCCTTCACCTCGTCGTGGATGAGTCCCTCGTATCCACGATAGATACCTTTAATCTTAAATCCGTTGTAAATGCCTGCGCGCGTCACGGCACGAATAGCAGCATTCATGCCTGGGGCATCGCCGCCCGACGTAAGTATTCCTATAGTCTTAATCTTACTCATAGTCATTTAATTTTTAGAGTTCGTTTTAATAATTTCTGTTATCTCACGACGGGCTTTGCGACCCTCGTGACTGGGCCAGAGGGGATAGACATGCCCCATCTTTTGGGCGACATGCAGGTGAGCATCAACACCAGCGGCCTTCATTTTGTCGTAGGTCTTGCAGACATCGGTGTAGAACACCTCCCATGTACCGGTATAGAGGTCGGTAGGCGGTAAACCTTCCATGTCACCATAGATTGGCGAAATCATAGGGTCGGCAACATCCATCTGTCCTGCCCAGGCAGTGCCATACTTCTGCAACACATCAATGGTGAGCCAGTTGTCGCGCTCCTGCAGCGAAGAATCACCGCCCATGACATCAACCCAGGGCGAGATAAGCACCAGATGGCGAGGCAGGTCGAGCGAGTCATTGCGTATCTGCTGTGCCAGCGCCAGCGTAAAGCCGCCACCTGCAGAGTCGCCCATGATAAGAATACGGTGGGCAGGAATACCCTTCAGCAGTTCACGATAAAGCTGCATTATGAGCGGATGAGCCTCGGCAGCAGTATGGAGGGGCAGCAGCGGGTAGTTGGGAGCCACGATGCCACAGCCTGTGGCCTTTGCCCACTCAGCCATGGCCTTCCAGTGCTGAGACGTAAAGTTATGGACGTAAGCGCCGCCATGCAGATAGAGCACAACGGGTTTCGTGTCGTTCTCAGCAGGCACCTCAAACACCTGCATGTCTCCAATGGTATATTGAACAACCTCACGAGGAAAGACCACGTCGGCAGGAATCTCCGTTGTACGCTTGTCTGTCTTGTCAGCCATGGCCTTATCGTAGGACTCCGTGTCCATCTGGTGTAAAGCGCTCTTCACTATGATGGCCATGGGTGAGCGTCCGGTAATCAACCAAACTGCGCCACCGGCGACGATGATGGCGATGATTACCGCAGCCACTCTTTGCAGTATTTTTTTCGTTTTCTTGTTCATAACCACATCTTGTTATTCTTACTTTTCCATGAACGCCTTGATGCGGTCGGCAATGTTCTGCTTCAGGTTGTTGTAGAAGAAACCGTAGTCGTTGCGGTGGTAACACTCAGGCCCGAACAAGGGTACAGCCTCTTTCTCACTGATGGCAAAGGGCTTGGCTGCCGCCGTGGTGACGACGACTGAGCCACGAACGGTGTCAACACGGGCGTCAACAATGCCAGGCACGATGACCCTGCCCGTCATCTCGTCCAGCGAGCCTAAGTTGTCCTTGGCAGAGGCGTAGGTGTCGTCGCGCTTCCAGTTGATGGGGTTGATGCTCAGGCCGTCGGGAGCCAGAGTAGCGTTCTTGGCATCCTTGTTGCCGACACCCTCGGTATTCCACGAGACGATGACGCCCGTGTCGGTGGCTCCCTCGGCAAACTTCAAACCAGTGCGCTCCAGGAAGTCCTTGGTCACGGCAAAGCCAATGGGATAGGCAGCCACCATGCGGCTCAGATGCTCAGGATGCTTGGTCATGTAGTTCTCCAGCAGGTTGAGCAGCGTCGAGGAACCCTGCGAGTGACCCGCCAGAATGAATGGGCGCCCCTGATTCAGGTGCGTCAGAAAATAGTCGAGCGCATCGGTGGCATCGAAACCCGACAGATAGTTGGTCACGAAGCGGTAGTCAGTGCCAGGCTTAGGCATCGAAATCTGACGGTAGTAGGGCATGTAGATGTTACAACTCTCTTCGAACACGCTAGTCTGCACCCGACGTACCATCTGGGCACCGGCCACCATTTCCGAGTCGGTCACCTCGCATATCTGCACAGGGTCGCGGAAGCCCGTCACCGTAGGATAGATGAAGAACACGTCAACCGGCTTCTTAGCCTCGGCTGGTCTCTCCACCCAGTTTTCTGCCTTGCTATAGTCTAGTTTGGTCTGAAACTTCTCTATGCCGGCAACGTCCTTCAGCACCTCAGGAACACTGTCCTGAGCAGAAGCGTCGGCGGCGGGTTTGTTACTGCTCTTGCACGAGGCAAGGCTCATGGCTGCCAGCATCACCGATGCCAGAAGCACAAGGGAATTCTGTCTTTTCATCTTTTATTCTATGAGTTGTTTGCATATTTCTTCATCAACCGGAACTGGTGGCGATATACCAGGCAGGCCATACCGAGATATACGGCAGCCTGAATCCAGAGAATGCGTAGTTCAGGCAGCACCTGACCGACAGAGGCCCCCATCGAGTTGACGCGGATAAAGGCACGCACGCCGAACGTGCTGGGAAACAGCCATGACACACCCTGCCAGTAGCCGGGGATGCTGGACTGCGGCCACGACACACCAGTCATAAACAGCAACGGCACCGATACGAACACCATGAGCAGCATGACGTTCTCACGGTAGCGCACCAGACACGACACTGTCAGACCGAAAAAGACACTGGCCAGCGTGTAGGGCAGCAGCATCCAGAAGAGCGTCCAGCCCGTGCCCAACTGCGGGAACGAGAACATCGACGGAACAGCCATTGAGAGATAGGCAGCAGCAACGGCGCCAATCATGCCGTAACACAGTGCCTTGCCCCACACAATGCGGTAGGCGCCGCGGTAGTGCGGGTCATCGTCGGGAATCAGCTGGCCATTGCGGTGACGCTCACGGGCTGTACCGGCAGCCATACCGATGCCAAGGGCAATAGCCTGCTGCAGTATCAGCATGAGCACGGCAGGCAGCACGCACGAACCGTAGCCACCCGACGGATTGAACATCGCAACATCGTCAACAGCCAAAGGCTGCGCCGTAATGGCATCCTCACGTTTGGTGTAGTTACCTGCACGCTTGATGTTCATGCCCGCACCAAGGCGTCCGGCCTCGACCATGGCGGTCTGATAGACGGCCTTATAGGCCAACATCAGCGACATGTCGCAATAGACGCTCACATGCGCCTGTTTGCCACGGTTGACGCATTCGGCGAAGTCGGATGGGATGAGATAGATGCCGCGCACCAGCTGACGGCTCACCAGCGAGCGGGCGTCGTCGAGGTCTTGCGCATAATATTTAATGCAGACATCGGGCGAGGCGTCGCAGTCGTTGATGAACTGCCGCGAGAGTGCTGAGTGCGACTGATCGACCACCACCACGGGTGTCTCGTGTAGCGTCTCGTTATTGTATATCCACGAATATAACAAGGGATAACCCAGGGGCACGACGACAAGGAACATCAGCACACCTTCGTCCTTGACCACCTTTGCTAACTCGTTACGGAAAATATGAAGCACGTCGGTGAAGTGCTCGCGTAATCTATTAAGGAATATAGACATAATTCAACATCGCGTTTTTAACTTTACTAAGCACGAACCAGGGCAACAGTGTGAAGGCCACGAGTGCCACGAGATGGAACCAGACATCGATGACGGGGAAGCCATTGAGCACAGTGGCTTGATAAATCATCCAGTAATGACGCAAGGGGAATAGCCACGACATGGCCTGCAGCGGTGCGTCCATGCCTGCAATGGGGAATGCTGAACCACACATCGAGATGGAGAGTACCGACCACAAGGACGAGATACTCATCGACATGCGTAGCGACGGCATCAGACCAAAGGCGAAGATGCCGAAGCCAAGGCCGGCAGACACCTGCAGGAGCGTGAGTCGCACGATGCTCCACACACCACCAAGACGTGGGAAATGAAGCACGTCGAAGACGTACCATTGATACAGGAACATCACCAGCAAGAACACCAGTGCGTGAACAATATACTTACCGACGATGGCCACGACAATGTTGTTGTCGGCCAAGGCCAGCCACTCCTTGCCGGTGTCAAACTTCATCTCCATGCCCACGGCGTATGCAGAGAGCAGTGCCATGAAGAGCATCATGATGCCTGGCACAAAGACTGTAGTCAGACTGTAGTTATACGAGCCTTCAGGGTTGGCTATCATGTGGGCATCGACGGTAACGGGCTGCAACGCAGCCTTAATCTGTTCCTTTGAGGCCCCTTTGGCAGATAGCGTAGCCTGACCAACCGCCGCTGAGCCAAGTGAGCCAATGGTCTTCATATCCTTCATGGCCATTGAGCCTGCCGTCATACACGTCATCGTGTAGTAGTACGAAATCTTTGGCTGACGACCCGCAAGCAACTTTGCAGACGTACCCTCAGGAATGAGCAAGTAAGCATAGATCTTACCTTCCTGCATAGCATTGCGAGCCTCGGTGACATTAGCAAACCGATAGACGACACGTGAACTCTGCATGGCGTCGAGATTACGGATGAGACCGCGCGAGGTGGCACTGTTGTCCTGGTCCACTACCCCAACAGGCAGGTCTAAAGCCACGCCATCGTCAAGCATCGTGGTAAAAAAGACCACCAGCAGCAGCGGGAACAGCACCATGCAAAAGCCGTAAATACGGTTTTTCCGTATGAGGATGTCGAGTTCGCGCAGTGCTACGTGACCTATATTTATTAAATATTTCATTATAGCAGAAGCAAAATTTTCACTATTCACTATTCACTTCTTGAGTATCACCGACATTCCAGGTCTTACATCGGCGATCTTCTCCGACGGGCGAGCCTTCACCTCAAAAGTCTTCTGATCGTACTGACCACTGGCCTTCGTAGCTTTCCATACAGCAAACGAGCCTTTGTCCTTCATTGACGTGACTTTCATTTTGGCCTCCTTGTCAAGGGCGGGAATGCGAACCGTCAGTTCCGCACCCACCTTGATGTCCTTCAGCTGGTCTTCGCGGATGTTGAACGTCGCCCACTGGTCATCCATCACTGCGATGCTCATGATAGGCGTACCGGTGCCGACGAGTTCTCCTACCTTTGGATAGACATCGGTCACCTCACCATCCATCTGGGCTATCTGCACGGTTTCACGAATGTAACTGGTCACCTCCTGTACGGCACCACGGGCCTGACCTGCCGTTGCCGACGCAGCGCGTTTCTCTTCCATGCGGGCGCCGTTCACTGCCATGTCGTACTGGCTCTGTGCAGCCTTCACTTGGGCCTGAGCCGACTTGTACATGGCCTCAGCCTCGTCGAATTTCTGCGCAGAAACCACCTCCTCGTCGAAGAGCACCTTCATACGATTATACGACTTTTCTGCAATCTCCAGTCCTGCCTTGGCCTGCTCCAAGAGTTGTGCAGCAGCCTGAATCTGCTCCTTTCGTGCACCGTTCTGTGCCATCAATTCCATGGCCTGAGCTGCATCGGCAGCACTCTGAGCCTGCATCATCTTGGCCTCTACTTCGGGAGCCTCGATGATAGCCAACGTATCGCCTGCTTTCACGAAATCTCCCTCCTTTACACGCAGTTCAAGGATTCGGCCTGGCACCTTGCCCGACACTCGGTATTCCTCGACCTCCATCTCTCCCTGTATCACTTCGGGATCGCGTCCTAACGCCAGAAAACCAATGAGCGCTACGATTGCTACCACTGCTGAGAAACCTGCCACAGCCAGCAGGATGTTGTTATGCTGTTCTTTTGCTTTGTCTGCCATAATATTTATATTATTTATTATTCTAATTATCAATTATCCATTTACCGAAGCGTACCCAGTGCCTTCTGCAGTTCCACCTCTGAGAGTTTGACGCCAATCTCCGCATCGATGAGCTGCGACTGCGCTGCATTCCACGCCGTCTGCGCCTCCATCACCGTTGTGAACGACGCCGTACCCTCCTTGAAAGCAAGGTTCGCCATACGCAGGTTTTCGTCAGCATTTGCCACATTCGACTGCGCCATGGTCAGTTTCTTCTGAGCCTCCTTTACCTTGAAGTTATTCTGTCTTACCTGCAGACTAATCATCTCCCGTGCGTCGTCCAGTTCGAGGTTCGCCATCGCCGTTGCCCCTTTCGAGGCACGCACTTTATATTTCGCGTCGCCCCAGTTCCATACTGGCACTCGCACAACGACACCTACATTCCATACGCCACCGAACTTCTTCTCGAAACCGTTGAACGTGTTCGGGTTCGACAACATGTACCCACCAGTCAATAACACCGTCGGCAGATTCCCAGCCTTCAAAGCATTTGTTGTCTGCCGGCTCAAATCTACGGTATTCTCCAGCACCTTCAGCTCCGGTCTGTTCTGAAAAGCCACACTGGTTCCACCCTCTGCGACAACCAATTCTTCACGATTCATTCTTATTTCTTCACTTTCCTCGTCCGCCAGTGTAATCACCTCGTCCTCGTCCAGCCCAATCAACTGACACAACAGCATCTTCGACAGCGCCAGACCGTCAGTCACCTGGGTCAGTGCCATCTCGGCCTCATTCACCCTGACGCTAACACTCAGACCATCGCCTTTGGTTGCTACGCCTTGGTCTATCATCTTCTGCACGTCACCCTTCAGCTTCTTCACCAGCTCCACGTAGCTCTCAGCCAGTGTCTGCTTATGACGCAGCGACACCACCTGCCAGTACACCTGATCAATATTATATAAGGTGTTCTGCCGTTTCATCTCCAGCGAGTTCGCAGCCATCTGCTCATTGATGTCGGCTATCTTGTTTGCCGCCACTAATGCGCCTCCCATAAACACAGGCTGCGTTACCGTCACCGCTCCGGCAAACATATTGCGGGTGTCCGTCCGGAAACCGTCCACAAGGCCTGCGCCCACATGGTTCAACGTACCGGCAAACTGGCTCATGTCGCCAGCCATTTTCGCCTGCGTCGCTGCCGGCAATACCGACACCAATGGTGACAGCGCGTCCTGCAGCTTTCCCGTAGCGTTCGTGCCCAAACTGCTCAGTGCCTCCTTTTGGTCATCATTGAGCATGGATATCTCCCGACTCATCCACATATACCCGCCCACAGCGTTTACCTTCGGCAGATACTGCGTACGTGCCGACTTCCGCAGGTTGGCGTTCACCTCCTGCTTCATCTTCGCCACACCCATCTGTTTGTTGTTCCTCAGTGCCATCGCTCTGCAACTGTCGAGCGTCAGCAGCCGCTGAGCCTCAGAGGTCAGCGGCAACATCATCAGTGTCACGAGTATCGTCACTCGCGTCATCACTGTCAGTTTCTTTCTTGACTTGTTCATGTTACACCTTATTATTATATTAGATATCATCCTCACTTATCATTTTCCCACGTGATATTTATTTCGATATTCCAACGGTGTCATGCCCAAGTGTTCTTTGCAGTACTTGCCAAAGAACGAGGGGTTGGGGAAATTCAGATCGTTTGAAATTTCCTGCATCGTCATATCCGTGAAACGCAGACGGTGCTCAATAGCCTTCAGCGTAAAGAGTTTTATCATCTCGCTCGGTCTGCGGTTCATCGTCTCCTTGAGCAGTGTCGATAGGTATTTCGGCGTAATGTTCAGTTGACTGGCGAAGTCATCCACCCTGCGCAAGCGACCGTCGCTTTGCTCCACCAGAAACATGAACTTGTCTGCCAACCGTCTTCTGTGGAAACCTGGTGAGTTGTTCTCCAGAAAGTCCGATTGAGCCTTTTGTTCCTTGTCGCGACGCATCATGCAGAGCATTTCAAGCATCATCGTGCTTACAAGCGAACGGACAATTTCGGAATACAACAAGGGCTTCTGGTCTCTCATGCGGTGGCATAACAACTGGAAATAATCATCAAGCAAAGCCACGTCTTCATCAGACAGATGCACTGTCGGATGTTGCTTGAGGTAAGTCAGGTCTGCCAAACTTACTTCACTGTACATATTGATGTTCCATAATTCACTTCTGGAAAACCAAATCTGTCGGCAATTGAAATCCGGCGATGACATGAAATTGCAGACCACACTATGCGCCATATATAAATATAGGTCGTTCTTGTGAAGCTGTATCTGCAGTCCGTCGTAGTCAAACTGAGCCATGCCTTCAGTGCAGATGACGATAAGCCCATGACTGTCAAGAGACAACTCGCCCTTTGGCAATGAACCGAAGTTCTCCATGACCACAAGTTCGTCGCTGTCACCCAATCGTAGGGTGTCAGAACCGTTCCTTGGTTTAAGATCTTGTATCCCCATGCTGTTCATTTTTTTCTTTTCGGATGCAAAATTCGACAAAAATATCCTTTTTTTGCTGTCCAAAATGGAATAAAATCTGTCTAATAGCATAATTTGTATTGAAAAAGAAAGATATCAGCCATCAAAAAGGAAATATAGAACATGGTAATCTTGGACTCTTTCAAGGTCTATGGTGTTCTATAGCACCATCAGTTCGGGAGGTTATCATCATTTACTCACCTTTGACTGAAGGGGTCAAAGGTGGGTTAAAACTGCTGCAAATATACGAAATAATCTGGATATTCCCAATACTTTTTGTTTTTTTGCACATATGCAACTTCAATCCAGTTCCAATCCTTTTCCTATCCTGTTCCATTTCTTCTCAAACCCTGCTCCAAGATTGGCATGATGACAATCTGCAAGCAAGAACGTCATATTATAAATAAAAAACTAAGCAGAACTAAAACACTTCGATATGAAGAAAGTATTGTTGATGGCAGTGGCTGGCCTGATGAGCATTACAACCAGCGCACAGTATCCTGACCTCACCGACGAGGCCAAGCAACTTATTGCTAAACAAAAAGAGCAGTGGAAGGCACATGCCGACTCCGCATGGGAAGTGGCATTCCCCATTGTAGTAAAAGAAGCCAAAGAGGGACGTCCATACGTGCCCTGGGCTTTTCGTCCATATGACCTGCGACAGGCCAAAATCCCTGCTTTCCCTGGTGCTGAGGGTGGTGGTATGTTCACCTTTGGTGGACGTGGTGGCAAAGTGCTGACTGTTACCAACCTGAACGACGATGGGCCTGGCTCGTTCCGTTGGGCCTGCGAGCAGGGTGGTGCCCGTATTGTGGTGTTCAACGTCAGCGGTATCATCCGCTTGAAGTCACCCATCTATGTTCGTGCACCTTACATCACGATTGCTGGACAGACAGCTCCTGGCGATGGTGTCATCATCGCCGGTGAGTCGTTCCAGGTAGATACCCACGACGTCATTGTCCGCCACATGCGTTTCCGTCGTGGCGAGACGCTGGTGACAAACCGCGAGGACTCGTTTGGTGGCAATCCTGTGGGTAACATCATGATTGACCACTGTTCGTGCGAGTGGGGACTGGACGAGAATATCTCGTTCTATCGCCACATGTTTGATATGCACGACGGCAAGCCTAACCGCAAGGAACCTACTGTCAACGTGACCATTCAGAACACGATATCGGCTAAGGCCCTAGACACATGGAATCACGCCTTTGGTTCTACCATCGGTGGCGAGAATACCACCTTTATGCGAAATCTTTGGGCAGACAATACAGGCCGTAACCCAAGTATTGGCTGGGGTGGTGTGTTCAACTTCGTCAACAACGTTGTCTATAATTGGGTACATCGTACCGCTGATGGTGGTGAGTTCTCTACCATGTCGAACTTCATCAACAACTATTATAAGCCAGGACCTCTGACGCCAACCGACACGCCTGTGGGACGCCGTATCGTCAAGTCTGAAAGTCGTTCGCAAGGTCTGTTTCCCCATAAGCAGTTTGGTCGCGTCTATGCTGTGGGTAACATCATGGAGGGCAATGCCGAAGTGACCAAGGACAACTGGAACGGTGGTATTCAGACAGCCGACAAGGATGGCGAGATGGACGAGACGGAACTGGCGCTGATGCGTTCGAACGAACCCTTCGAGATGCCTTACTTGAAAATTATGGGTACTGAACAGGCCTTCGAGTGGGTACTCTCGAATGCTGGTGCCACCATCCCCTGTCGTGATATCGTTGACCAGCGCATCTGTGAAGAGGTTCGTACAGGACAGGCTTACTACGTGAAGGACTACGAGAAGGAGCTGGCCAAGATTGAGAAGAAAACAGGTGTCAAGCAGAATCCATACGGTGACATGTGGGGCCTGCACAAAAAGTCACAGAACGAGCAGGGCTTCTTCAAGTATCGTCGTCTGCCTCAGGACTCTTACAAGCAGGGCATCATTACCGATCCACGTCAGATGGGCGGCTATCCTGAGTATAAAGCTTGGGAGCCCTACGTCGATACGGATGGCGACGGTATGCCTGACGAGTGGGAGAAGCAATACGGATTGAATCCCAACGACGCCAGCGATGCTGTCAAAGACTGCAATGGCGATGGCTACACCAATATTGAAAAGTACATCAACGGTATAAATCCTCAAACCAAGACAGACTGGCGCAATCTGAACAACAACTATGACACGCTGGCTGCAAAAGGAAAACTGATGTAAACTTATGAGAAAGGTTCTAGTATTATTAGTATTTCTAATATCTCTGGATGCACTAGGGCAAGTCGCTCTTAAAACTGAAGGTCAGGACCCACAATATGTGGAGACTATCAAAGGCCGTGCCCAGAAGATAGTCGATGGTCTTCAGCTTACTGATGCTCAAAAGGCAGAGAACGTCCGCAACATCATTGCCAACCGCTACTTTCTGTTGAACGACATCCATTCGAAGTACGATAAGAAGACCCAAGAAGAAGCCCTCTATGCTGAACTCTACAAGCATCACTTTGAACTGGCCTCAGCCCTTTCACTTTATCTGAACGAAGAACAGATAGATGCTGTGAAAGACGGCATGACCTACGGACGACTGAAGCGCGACTATAATGCTCAGCTGGAAATGATTCCTACGCTGACAGACGAGGAAAAGGCTCAAATCCTTATTTGGCTGAAGGAGGCACGTGAATATGCTATGGATGCTGCTGACTCAAAAGGTAAGCACTTTTGGTTCGACAAATATCGTGGACGCACCAACAACTGGCTCTCGGCTCGTGGCTATGACTTGAAGAAAGAACGTGACGAATGGATGAAACGTAATCAGAAAAAGTAAAAAGGTAAAACATGTCAAATGAGATACAAATATTGGAAAAAAGAAGGGTAAGAAGGTTTTTACTTTTTTACCTTTTTACCTTTTTACATTTATGCCCCGTAGGGGCGCAAACGGTGCCGATGGATTACTCGTATTGCGGCTACCATTGTTCTGAACAACCAATTCCTGTGGTAAAGGCCGTCACTTATGTAACGCCATCAGGTCAGGACGATGCTGCAACTATTCAAGCTGCTATCGACTGGGTTAGCCAACAAAAGCCAGACAAACAGACGAACTTTCGTGGCGCCGTATTGTTGGGCGAAGGAACCTATATTCTTACTGAACCACTGCGCATCCGCACCAGTGGTGTTGTGCTGCGTGGCTCTGGACGTGGGAAGACCATTCTGCGCAAAACAGGCTACGATCGTGGCGCTGCTATATATATAGAAGGAACGCGTGATGTAGTAACCAAAGATACTTTTGACATATCCGATGCGAAAGCTGGTTCTCTCACAATAAACGTAGCCAACAGCCAAAAGCTAAGTGCTAATAGCCGAATCAGCATCCTTCGCCCTTCCACCCAAGAATGGATAGACTATTTAGATTGCGCCTCGTTTGGCGGAGGTAAGCGCATGGGCTACTGGGCATGGCATCCTGGCGACATTGACCTGCGCTGGAATCGTCAGATTACTGCCATCAATGGCAACCAAATTACGCTGAACGCTCCTATCACCTGTAGCATCGAACAGCGCTGGGGTGGTGCTAAGGTCATCGTCTATGAGAATAAGGGCCTAATTTCTGAATGTGGTGTAGAGAACCTGTCGCTGGAATCTGATTACGATCACGCCCGACCTTTGGACGAAGACCATTGTTGGGACGGCATCTACGTGGCTGAGGCTGAAAACTGCTGGGTACGAATGGTGAACTTCCAGCATTTCGCTGGCTCGGCAGTTGTTATTCAGAAGTCTGCCCAACAGATTACCGTAGAGGACTGTATTTCGCAGCATCCCGTTTCTGAGCTTGGAGGTTTCCGTCGTCGTACCTTCCTGACATTGGGTGAGATGACACTCTTCCAGCGTTGTTACTCCGAACATGGTATCAACGACTTTGCCGTAGGTCATACGGCTGCAGGTCCTAATGCTTTCGTGCAGTGTGAGAGCTACGAGAGTTATGGTCCCAGTGGTGCCATATCCTCGTGGGCGCCAGGCATCTTGTTTGATATCGTGAATATCGATGGCAATGACATCGTCTTTAAGAACTGGGAACTGGAGAAGTTTGGTGCTGGTTGGAGCACAGCCAATAGCACGATGTGGCAAAGTACGGCATCAGGACTGTTCTGCTATTCACCTGATTCTCTGAATCGAAATTACTCTTGTGGCTGTTGGGGCCAGATACAGGGTAATGGCGAATATACTGAGATGAACGAGCACGTCAAGCCCTATTCGCTCTTCGCCTCACAATTGGAGAAGCGCCTTGGACGCGATGTCTCGCAACAGTGTCGTGTGCTGGAAAGAAACACCAATGCTTCATCGTCGCCCACTATCGAAGAAGCCATCAAGATGGCCGAAGAAGCCTTGAAGCCTCGCCAGACCTTAAAGCAATGGATTGAGACAGCCCACCTCGATGTATCTAACGAATCTAGAGAATCTAGACATTCTAGTATTTCTAGAGAATCTAGACATTCTAGTCAAAACACCTACTCCATTACCAACGGTTGGCTGACCAAAGATGGTATCTTATTGGTTGGTGGCAAGCACCAGACGCCTTGGTGGAATGGCAAAGCCATTGATGCCTCGATGGCAAAGGCCAAACCCGCGTTGACACGCTTTGTGCCTGGACAAGAGGGAACGGGTGGCACTGACCGTATTGATAGCGTCATTGCTGACATGCAGCGCACTCATACCTTATTGTTCAGTCAGAACTATGGTCTTTGGACGGATCGTCGTCGTGATGACCACGAACGCATCCGTCGTAAGGATGGTGATGCCTGGGCCCCCTTCTACGAACAACCCTTCGCCCGCACAGGCCGTGTGCAGAGCGATTTGGCTGGTAGTGTGCAGGGCGATTTTGCCGCCCTGGCCTGGGACGGCATGTCGAAATACGACCTGACAACTCTCAACAAATGGTACTTCTGGCGCTTGCAGCAATTCGCCAAGAAGACAGAACCAATTGGTATCATGCTGAAAAACCAGCACTATTTCCAGCACAATATTCTGGAGGCTGGTGCCCATTGGGTGGATTGTCCTTGGCGAACTGCCAACAACGTGAACAATACGCCATTCTTAGAGCCAGTCAACTTCACAGGCGACAAGCGTATCTTTACAGCTACGTTGTTCTATGACGTCACCAACCCCACCCTGCGCCAACTGCATCGCCAGTACATCCGTCAGTCTTTGGATGCCTTCAAGGGTCAGCCCAATGTCATCCACTCCATAGGCGAGGAGTTTACGGGTCCCCTGCATTTCGTTCAGTTCTGGCTCGACGTCATTGCCGAATGGGAACAGGAGAATGGCAAGACTCTAGTTGCTTTGGCTGTCAATAAGGATGTGCAGGATGCTATCCTGAAAGACCCCAAGCGTTCAAAGGTTGTTGATATCATCGACATCGAGCAGTGGTTCTACCATAACAAGGGCGAATATGCACCTCCTGGTGGCGTCAATATGGCCCAGCGCCAATATATGCGTAAGATTCGCACAGGTAGCGCCCGTTTCGAGGATGTCTATCGTGCTGTCAGCGAATATCGCACGCAGTTTCCTGACAAGGCCGTTGTCTATTCGGCTCAGAAAGCGCCTGAAATGGGGTGGGCAGCATTGATGGCTGGTGGCTCGTGTGCCAATATTCCTGTCAAGGACGAAGCACTCCTAAAAACCATCGCCACCATGCAGGTTGATAACTCGCAGACCTCAAAAGGCATCTATCGTCTCTATGGTTCTCAGAATGAACTGATCTATAATGATAGTGATGGCGTTTTACCAGTCGACAAAAAACTGAAAATCACACGCATCGATACCAAGAGCGGAACGCTAAGTCCGCAAAAACAAAAAGGCAGCATCGGTAAAGGCCTTTTCTGGCTTAAACGATAAAAGAACTCGCAGTGTTAAAAGCTCATAAGGAATAAGCGTAAACGATTTCGGAATATAGATTAAAAAGGAAAAGCGACATTTTTACTCGTTTTTCCTTTTTTTAATACTTTTTTTTGCTTCTATTTCCTTTTTTTCCCTTATCTTTGCAAACGAAACAAAACTACTACTTTATTTTGATGATGGAAACTAATCGTCCGCAAAAAGTTGCTTTGACCTCAGGACAAAAATGTCTGAGAGAAAGAGCCAAACAGTTAGCAGCAGAATTTTGTGCTGGTAACGACCATGCTTTTTCAGAATTGTATGACCTATATGTGCAAAGTCTGTACAATTACGGCATGAAACTAACCCAGAATCAGGAATTACTAAAAGACTGTATTCATGACGTGTTTGTCAAGGTGTATACCAAAAGAAATGAAAAGCATACCATTAACAATCTGAGTTCATATCTCCTCATCTCGCTAAAGAACCGCCTGCTTGACGAGTTCCGTCGCAACACTTTTATGGACGATGGCGAAGTGGAGCATTACGATTATCGCCGTGCTTCTGAAGATGTGGAACACGACTACCTCAATACGGAGCGCGAACTGATGCAAACGGCCCAGGTTGCCCACTTAATGAATCATCTCACACGTCGCCAACGCCAGGCCATCACGCTATACTATCTGGAAGAGCGCAAATACGACGAGATTTGCGACATCATGAAGATGAACTATCATTCTGTACGTAATCTGATGCATCGTGGCATGCTGAAACTCAGAGAAGCAGCGATGTAAAGATAAAAAGGTAAAAAAGTAAAAAGGTAAAAGTGGTGACATTCTGACATTTGTTTCGTCTTATTAATAGCTATTACTAAGCTAACTAATGACGAATCAAATGAAACGAGCTATCTATACAACAGTCGAGCAATTCCTGACCGATGATGACTTCATCCGTTATGTGATGGATTGCGTACCAGATAAGGAATCCTATTGGACCTCCTATTTATCTGCTGCACCTCAGATTCGTTCGGCTTATCTGAAAGCTTACGATATTCTTTTGCATCTGGATGAATGCGACCTGCTGACACCTGAACAGACTGAGCGTCTCAAGCAACGCATCTTCAACACCCTTCACACCAAGGTCAACTAATCCTCGAAGTTGAGGCTTAACTGACCGTCGCCCAACATATTAAACGTCTTACGATGATAAGGTGTGATGCCGTACTGACGAATGGCGTCGCGATGTTTCTTCGTTGGATAACCCTTGTTCGACTTCCAGTCGTATTGTGGATACTCCTCAGCCAACTGGTTCATATAGTCGTCACGATAGGTCTTGGCTAAGATGCTCGCAGCAGCTATCGAAAGGTACTTACCATCACCCTTGACAATGGTTGTATGAGGTAAATCCTTGTATTTCTTAAAACGATTGCCGTCCACGATAATCGCCTCAGGACGTACTTTCAACTGATCCAGCGCCCTGTGCATAGCCAAAATGGACGCATTCAGGATGTTGATTTTATCAATTTCCTCAGGTGTCACAATGCCCACAGCCCACGCTACTGCATCACGTTCTATCATCTCCCGCAGCTGATAGCGCTTCTTCTCCGTCAACTGCTTCGAATCGTTCAGCAACTCGTTCTGATACCCCTCTGGCAATATCACCGCAGCCGCATACACACTCCCAGCCAGACATCCACGCCCAGCCTCATCGCAGCCTGCTTCCACCTTTCCTTGATAATAACAGCTCTCTAACATCGCTCTTTTTTCTTTTTCTCCTGCAAAAGTACACATAATATTCCATATCAGCAAATTCTTTGGCAAGAGAAGGACATTGGAGCTTTCAAAAGGTAAGTGACGCGTTTCAAAAATGTGAGGGAGACGTGAGGGAGAATGAATATCCCTCACGTGCCCTCAGCCCTTTATACATCGGCCTTTGAAAGGGGTGATGTGAGTATGTGAGGGACATTTTCAAATTCCTTGGTTTTTTGCGTCCGATTCATCAAATCGCAATTACTACATTTAAGACTTGCGTTCAGTCCGATTAATGAGGACTTTTAGTCCGTAGGCTTCGGACTCGTAATCCGTAAGGAGCGAACTGGCAGTCCGTTGGGACGGACTAATCTCTTATGTGTATAGTGAACGAATTAGGGCTTCATTGCGTTGAACATCCCAGTTTCTTTGTCAAAAACAGCAAGGACTTCTTCTGCTTTTGGATGATTTCGTGGGATAATAATCGCAATGT
>JAFVHO010000020.1 GCA_017474485.1 Prevotella sp. | reverse complement strand
TTCGACTTGTTGCTACCGCCGGCATCATAAATGACACCATTGAAGGTGAAGTCGCCAAGGTCGGAAGAACCAATCTTCCAGGTTACATTGCCCGAAACACCGCCGGAGCTGTTGAAGTCAACCTCCTTGTGACGTAGCGTTCCAGAGCCAATCAGTTTACCGATAGGATAGGTTATAGAGGCATTGCTGCTGGATGCGGCGATACCGATGTTGGTATTAGCTCCCGTGCTGAGTGTGGCATTAGGCATACCGCTATTCTTCAGAGGCATGAGAATGGAGGTGTTGTTATATACAATAGTTCCCGTGAAGTTGGTCCAGTTGCCGGTAATAGCCACACGGTTGACCGTGTTAGTAGGATTGATGGTCAACTGGCCCGAGCCTGTCAGGGCACCGGAATGTGACATGTAGTAAGTGTTTGTCAGGGTCAGCGTAGCCCTTGCCCCGGATGCCACATTGATGGGAGAGGGGATAAAGCCATTGCCCGAGATGCTGGCATTGCCGCGCAACTCTACAACCTTGTTATAGTTGTTGCCGCTATAATTCATGCTACCCTCCTGGACGATGGTGCGGGCTGTTGTCAGATTGCCGGTCATGGTCAGAGAACCTGTACCGCTCTTCACCAGAGAGTCACCCGTAATAGCACCTTCCTGCGTGAAGGTTGCATCGGTCTTGATGACACCGTTGCCTACCATCTTCATGGCTGAGCCGTTGGAGACGGCAGCCGTATTCTGCAGAACGGCACCATTCTCAATGGTGAACAGAGCAGAACTGGTGGTTACGCCGCCTAAGTTTCCGTATGCCTGGGTGTTGCTTGACAGCGAGCTGACCTTGGTAGTGCCGCTCGTAAGGTGGTTACCACCCGTATAAGTACTATTGGTATTCATCGTGATGGCACCCAGTCCGTTGTTGTAGAACGTTCCCGTTGCAATCTTGCCGCTGCCCTCAATGGTGTAATCCTTGCTGGCAACGTAATAGATGTTTGCAGGCTTGACCTCTATGCCCTCAGGAATCGTTACTGTTGTGCTTTGGCTGTTATCGGTCAGATAGACGTTGTCGCCCTCGATACAGCTCTCAGCAGAACGGGCAGGGTCGTGTGTGACGAAGTTCTCCAAGTTTGCCATGTCCCAGACCGTAGAGGTTGTGCCGTTCCACTCAATGTCTGCGGGATCACGAGTGCCTACCACGTTCAGCACCAGATTGCCATCCTCAACAGCCAGTGTGGCTTTCACCTTGGCGATACCCTCAATCTTGATGTTGGCAATGTCGCCACTGACTGCGCCCACTGTACCTAACAGATATTTACCTACTGCCAGTTTATCGGTTCCGTCAGTCAGGTGACAATTGAATTCTATGACGGGCTGCTTATATTCCGGACCATATTTCCAGTCTTTCTTCTCGACAATCAGCTTGGCAGTACTGATTTGGTCGGCTTTCAGGTTCTCGCTGAACAGGTCAATCTTCAGACGAGACCCGAATCCCAATGTCAGAGAGTCTGTAGCGGCAAACTCACCAAGTGCATCCGTGCCACCAATATTGACGGTAGCGCCGTAATCAGCCTTGAGCGACTTGACGGTAATCTTCTTGGCAGCTGTGTTCAGCGTCGTCAGACGGTTGAGCCACATTGGAGAATTGGCAATAGAGCCGTTGAGGTTCAGCGTTCCTGCCCATACGTCCGTGTTGCCTGTGTAGGTCATGTCCTTTTCGGGGTATGTCAGAATGCCGTCGCCCTGCTTGACCACGCGGGTGCTGCCACTGAAACCGCCACCCTGTAGGGTGTGGGTATAATACTGGTAGGTAATCTTATAGGATGCCGCTGTAGCCTCTGAAGGTGCAGACCCCTGAACCCAGGAGGGGGCATTGTCTATATATAAATAAGGTGTGGCACCATCGGTGATGTTGATGGTCATGTCGTTAGCTTCACAAGTAATAATCTCTTCGCCATTATGAGCAATGGTGCCGCCGTTGGCAATCTCCGTACGTCCTTCCATGGTAAGGGCGGGCGGAGCCATCGTGATACCCTCCAGCTCGCCTAAGAAGTAAGAAGTGTGTGCAGGCTGGTTGTAGCCGCACATCTGCCATACCATACCGTTACGGTACTGGTGGTCGTACCATAGCGAGTAGTTGCGCCATGGCGTCTCGATGGTTGTGGTATAAATCCTGATACGGTTGTCAGCAGTACGCATGATGAACTCCTCGCGCCAGTCACCTAAGATGTCGCCCATGTAGCAAGGCGTTCCCTTGGTGTCGTTGTTGGTCAATGAGCCAGTAAGAACCCACGAAGTGCTGCTGCCAGGTTTCAGGACTACGCCTTCCGTATTCTTACCACTGCGATAGTTGAAGGTCTCTTCCAGCAGGTCACCGTCCCAGTAGCAACGGAAGTTCTGTGCCATGCCCGATGTGGTGTTAAGCACATCCAGATGCTTGTTCTCTACCAGGCTTACCGGCCCGGGCGATGCGTCGTGGGCAGAGTAGCCTACAGCACCCGGAATGGTGTTCAGGAAGTTGCCGGCAATAGCACGACCGTCATCATTGCCGCCAGCAGAGCGATAGTAGAGTTTGGCCGTTGTCAGGTCGCGATAGTGGTTGTTGGGACGCTCCTCGTTGGCGAAGAAGCCCTCTTGACCGTGTACGTACGGATTCAGGTCGCCATGATGCTGCGCATCGCCATGACCCAGTCCAATGGTAGAAAGCCCCTTACCGTTGTCGTCAATGACCAGTCCGCCAAACACTATCTCGTCGCGACCATCCCAGTCAACATCGACAATGGCATAGTTGTGATAGCCCTGCCCGTACCACGGTGAACCTTTTTGGTTGTTCATCCAACGCCAGCGCTCGGTGAGTTTGTGCGTAGCAGGATCGACATCGAGTGCCACGAACTTATGACGGGTGTAGATGCCGCGTCCAAGGAAGATGCTGGGCTTGCGTCCGTCCAGATAGGGCGCCCCGAAGAAGAACTTGCTGGAACGGTGGCCGTAGCCGTCGCCCCAAGCCTTGTTGAGGTCGCTCTCGCCACTCTCATAGCGGGCACAAGGGAAGTCAATGACTTGATAGGGGCTGCCCGTTACGCCATTGCAATAGACGAGGAACTCCTTGCCGTAATGGGTAAACCATTCTGTGGAGCCTTCGCCCTTGGGCTCGCGATAGTTAGTCCATGAAGTACCATTCTTACCGTCAGCACCAATCGTATAAGTAGTACCGTCAGCCATGTGGATGACAGAGCCTTCTTCCAGACGCATCAGCACCTCTGCCTTGCCGTCCATGTCCCAGTCGTAGCCTACAATGTTTTGTTCGTTATTCTGGAAGTCACCCATGTTCGGTCCGCAGTTGACCCACCACAGCACGGTGCCGTCAAGCTTCAGCACCTCTAAAATGGTATATTCGCCATTGTTGCCGTTTTTCGGAAAGCGGTTGTTCATCTCGTCGCGGTTGTCATACTTCAGCAGGATTTCCACTACGCCGTCACCGTCAACATCAGCACAGCACGCATCGTTGGGCACCAGCGTAGAGGTGATGGATTTGTCGTGCTTTGGCGCAATCTCCAGATAATCATTGCTCCAGGGTTTTGCAGGGGCACTTGTGGCCTGCTTGATACCTTGCTTTACAGCCTCGACAGTATAACTGCTTGCGGTCGTTCCTGCTGCATCAGTATAGTTGGAAGTCTTCAGATTTTCAGCCACCAGAGACCCATTGCGATAGAGGTTGTAGGTAACGTCGTAATATTCGTCAGACTGAATGCGCCAACTGACGAACACACCACCAGTAGTTTTTACAGCCACCAAGCCACGGTCCAACTTGTCAATGACGCGTTGGGCGTTGCTGCTGATGGAGGCCATGCCCATCATGAGGGCTAATAACAATAATTTCTTCATAGCTATGTTTGATGTAGTATTTTTTTACGAATTGTTGCTTGACTTACTCGGTCCTTCTGCCGTCAACGGTATAGCGCTGGCCGGACTTTTCAATGATGATATGTCCGTTCTTGAGCAGCTTCCGAGGACTGGAAAGAGAGGTGGTAGGGATAGAGATGCCTGATGCAGCAGTGGCATGAAGTGTCAATGTCTTTTCTACTTTCTCGCCACCCAGGCCTGTCAGGCGGACCACAAATTTGTAATCACCTTCAACCGTCGGTACACCACTGATGGTGATCGTGTGGTTGACGGCATCGTTCTGACGTGTAAAACCGTCGGGTATGCCATACGCTTTTGTGGTGCCGTCTGGAAGAATGCTCTTGACTAATGTCAGGGTCGTTACGCGACGCCCTTTGATGAACAATGATACAGAGTCGCCGACTGAAGCGGTTATCTCATCGGGCACATCCAACTGTGGCGCCATGGCCTCGGCCAAGTTATAGCCCAAATGGGGCGGCTGGTTGTAGGCCACATTCTGCCAGCAGACAGCCATGCGGTAGGTGTGGTCGTGCATCAGCGTCGGCACAGCATAGCCAGTCTCGTAATTGGTTGTATAGATGCCTAAGTAGGTTTCAGCGTCTGTGACGGTATAGAGTATCAGCTCTTCACGCCAGTCGCCCAGAATGTCGGCCAGGAGGTTAGGTGTCTTCTTGGTGCTGTTACAAGTGCTGCTGGGTCCAAGATTTGAGAATGTCACCAGTCGTCCAAAGGAGTTGCTGCTGGCCGTGTACTTGTCGAGGGTGTTGCCGTCGAGCAGACCGTCCTGTACGGTACCGTCCCAATACATGCGGAAATTCATGGAACTGCTTTTGGCTGAGGCTACCTCGCCAGTGACGGTGCTGCGTTGCTGGCGGTCGTTGGATGATGAGAACCACCATTCAGCAGACTCAGAGGTGAGTTGGGCGGCTATACCGCGGCCATTGTCACCCGATCCGCCCTGCGTGTAGAGAATCTCGCCTGTGGCGGCATCATGCAGGTCCCAACCGTAGTAAGAACCTTCCTCATGAATCTGGAATACCTGCAGTCCTTTCTTGCCGGGAATCATTTGTCCCATGTGTATGGCGTCGCCATGACCATAGCCCGTGGCGTAAAGAAGGGTCCCGTCTTGGTCGAGGGCTGCTGAACCCCAGATGATTTCATCACAGCCGTCGCCGTCAACATCGGCAATTGCCATGTTGTGATTACCGTTGCTGAACATGGTACGACTGCCAGAAGTGTTGCCCGTAGGTGCTTTCGGTGTGTATGACTTGGTAGTGCCATTACCGTTTTCGTCGTAATTCACCACACTATACTTGTTGTTGGCATCCGAACGGTGCAGCCAACGCGGCTTCAGTTGCTGGCCGTCAAAATCGACCGCCCAGATGTAGGCATAGCTGTAATAGCCCCTGCAGAAGATGCCGCTGGCATGACCTTCAGGCCCGTCCAGATAGGCTACGCCAGCCAGATAGCGGTCGCCACGGTTGTAGCCATGCGTGTCGGTCTTGCCTACGGCCCAGTTGAAAGTGCCCTGTGCCTCGCTCAATTCTGACTTCGTGTTGCGGTTTGGATTATATGCGATGGTATTGATAGCCTTTCCTGTCAATCCGTCAAAGACTGTCAGATATTCGTGACCACCATCCATGCGGCCACTCGATGAAAGCCAGACCTTTGTGTTGTCAGCCTTTTTAATGTTTGCATTGTCAGTGGCTTGGTTGACGTAGTTGCCTGCGCCGTCCAGTGAACCCGGTGCCGTCTTGCATATCATCTCCGCACGTCCGTCACCGTCAAAGTCATAAACCATGAACTGTGTATAGTGCGCTCCAGCACGGATGTTACGTCCCAGGTCGATACGCCAGAGTTTAGTGCCGTTGAGTTTATAACAGTCAATGATGACATTGCCTGTATAGCCGTCCTGCGAGTTGTCCTTCGAGTTTGAGGGGTCCCACTTAACAAATAGTTCATACTCGCCGTCACCGTCAACATCGCCTACCGAACAGTCGTTGGGAGAGTAGGTGTAGGCACCACTGGCGGTGCTTCCACCTGCCGGACGGTCGAGTGGCAGTTTCAACCACTGCTGATCCCATGCCTTTACCGCCTTCGACGTGTCAACAGGTTCGCCGTCAACCAGTGTTACCACCTGATAGACTGGTGTTCCAGTGGCGTATGAGTCCTTGTAGTTAGTGACAGTCAGTCCTTTTTTTATCTGATTACCATTGCGGAGCAGGTTGAACGTGGTGCGCTCGGGGTCGTCGGTGCCAAGCAGGCGCCAACTGATGAACTTGCCGCCGGAAGTGTTGGGTATTACGACAACGCCACGGTCCAAACGCTCTATCTGGCTCACTGGCGTGGTCTGGGCATGGATACTTGTTACCGTCATGCCCATGAAGGCTGTCAATAACAATAATTTCTTCATAGCTCTTCTTTGTTTTAGTAATTCTGGGTGCAAAGTTACGAATAAACAAATGAATAACCAAATTTATTTGTTTTTTTCTGAGTACTTAATAGTTTATTGATTTCCATTCATTAATGAAGCGGTCGTAAAGGTCACCTTTAGCGGAGAGATTGGCAAGGCATTGTACGTAGAGCATGATACAGTAGCATGTCATGACGTTCTTCTGCCTTTGGGAATACAGTCGGTTTGTTTGTTCCTGGCTTTGAATCATATCCTCTTCTGACAACCCTTGTCTGAGGTCGTCAATCAGCCGAAGCACCTTTGGGTTGCAGATATGTGCATTTTCGGCATACCTGAGGAAGGGGCGCGTCATGCTGGGGATAAAGTTAAGCATTTGTTTCACGTTTCAGTTGTTTTTATTTTGTTTTGTTTTCTGGTTGCAAAGGTACGAACTATTGTTTGATAGCAGGGAAACGGGGTGTTTATTTAATCGGGCAACGTGTGCCGAATTACAGGACTTTTCGTACAAAATTGGACTTTTCGTCCCCAATCCCTCTTTATCTATAGGCATTTGCTTATCGCTCGTGACCTTTTTGCTTATCGCTCGTGAGCTATCTGTAGATTAAAAACTTTCTCTTAATAATTTACATTTGACTATTCATCTATTCATTTTCTTTGTATCACATTAGTTTACAGTGGTGTATAGAATGAATAGTGCCTATGAATAGTGATTCCACTATTCATTCATATATCCGCTTTGCCTGAAATCGTAAAGCTGTTGTAACATCATAGAAAGTGTCACTAATATATTTGAATACTGGTTACAAGCCGTCACAAAGGCCGTGACACTATATCACAAAGGCAATTACAAAGTGTAACAATTTGAATTACTATAGTGTAACTGACTTATCTTCAGTAGTATAATGACTATAAAAGCTCCTTAAAGTACCATCTGAATGGATAATAATGAATAGTACCTTTAAAATGTGAATACACTATTCATCAAGTAACCTATTTATTTAAAGTAGTTTATATGAATAATGAATAGATGAATAGTGTTTTGAGATATTTTCTATAAGAAGATTTTGTGGTATCACATTAATTCGTAAACACGTTGTCCCAAGGTCTGAGCGCCCTGTGCATTGAAGTGCAACCGGTCGGGTAATAGCGAGAGGTCGCTGGCGTCGACCACATGGAAGTCCTGGTCTTCACGTGCCAAGCGATAGAGGGCATCGACCACCTGTTGACTACGCTGACGACTGTTCTTGGCGTATGTGCCGCAGATGACGGGCAGACGGAGGTACTTCTTCTTACCCGTCACCTCGTAGAGATGCTGGCGGAGATGCAGGATGACGGCTTTTAGGTTGTCGTAGTAGCGATCGGCAGCCTGCTTGTCGCCCTCGCCCTGGTGCCAAATGAGACATTTGATATCTGGAGTCTGAGGACTGAGGGTTGAGAGACAGTCGTCAATTTGTCGCTCAAAAGCTTTCAGCAGCGACTTTTCTTTGGCATCTATGCTCCAAAACCAACCATGAGTACTCTTAGTGCAGGTAGTGTCGATGGCTGTACCACCCATCGTCTGCTTGATGACATAGAAAGGACGTTTCCATTGTTCTTCTAGCTTCTTATACACTACGGCATCAAAGCCCCAACTACGCTCTATGCCTGGTTTGGCCACACGGGGCGAAAAGAGCGAAAAGGAACCATCAGCCGTCTCAAAATCGCCACTGCCATAGCTCCACTGGCAGTAATGATAGGACTTGTATTCATCGGGCAATTCTGCTAAGGGTACTCGTCCGTCGGCATTTGACTGTCCAGCCACTAGGATGACAGGCACCTTTTTACGAGCATAACTGACAGCTACGACAAGAAACAGGCAAAAGAGAATCTGTATTTTTTTCATCGCTCAACGTATTGTAATAGAAACTGTTCTGCCACAGGCAGGAAACGGTCGTGACCTTTATTGTTGAGGTGGGCAGTATCAGTACCTTTGCCACCTTGGAAATAGATTTTGCGGAACTTCTCGCTGGTAGCGAAAATATTGCTTCGACGGGCAGCATCGAACACGGGGATGCCATAGGAACCGCAGACCTCCAGCATGGCATCGACCACCAACTGACGCGGACTACCAACAAAGTCTGCACAAGTCCATGGAGTAAAGAAAAACAGCTGCGCATGGGGATACTTTTCGATGAGCCCAGCACAGAGAATGCCAAGTCGTTCCTTGAATGTATCAATACCGATGGAGTCGAGACGTCCCTGTGAGGCATCATTATGTCCGGCAATAACCACCACATAGTCGAGGTCGTCACGCATCTCAGTGTAACGGTTATACATACCCGTTCCCCATTGTTTCAAGTCGAGAGCAATGCAATTGCCGTTTCTTCCATAGTTGTAATATTCCATACCATGCTTCTTGGCAAACTTATAATGCCATGTATTTTCTATCGGCTCACGATGATTGCGCACATAACTGTCACCGATGAAACCTATCTTTTTCCCCTTCAACGGATCAATAGCGGGCATCTCTTTGACAACTGGCAGAATAGCCTTGCCCCAAAACTCAGCCAACTGCTTTGCACCTTGTTCATTGGGATGCAGCCAATAGCTTTTGCCACGAGCATCCTTCTCCTCAAAGATATCCGTTTTCCAATTTTTCTTAAAATAATCGAAAGCCTCGCTGTCGCCAATATGCACATGTCCTTTCTTGCCTTGAGCCACCACCTGCGAGAACCTATCATAATAAGTATCGAGCAACTTCAAGCTTTTCTTCGAAGCCACTGAACCACCCTTGGTTACATAATCAGGATAATACCAAATAGGCTTGTTAAGCACTACATGGGCATCTGGCCAAAGGGTCAGCAAAGAGTCGATGATGGTGCAAAGGTTATTCACATAATTCTCAGGCGTAGTATGTGAGTTATTCTTCCGTTCAACAGTGTCGTTTGTACCCAGCATGATACTAAACACAAGGGGTAAAGCTGGATGGGCCTTCACCAACTCACGTGTCTTCGCCACCACATCTTCGAAATAGGTCTTGTCGCCTACTGGTATCACATCGGCAGCATTAGGAAGGAAGTGATAGGTGGTCTTGCCACTACGTCCACAGTTCTTGAAATAGACCGTGTCGATGCCTTCCTGTTGGGATAGCCAGCGGGCACACTGTACAGGCGGGGCCGTCTGTTCCCGTTGTTGATGCAAAGCACCGTATGTGATGCTGTTGCCAATAAACACGATGTTTGCGCTTTGCTGAGCGAAGCTATATGACAAATGAAGGATGAAAAAAGACAGACTGAATAGAAATCGTTTCATAGTGCTGTGATATCTTTATATTTCAATAAATAAGTATCGTATTGGGTGAGGAATGGCTTGTATGGGGCTGGTACGGATGTGGCAGGCTGAAAGAATTGTCTCAGCACTTCAGGTATCACACCGGCTTTGATATAATAGCTGCGGAAAGTAGCTGAGACGGGGCCGTCGCCAGTCTTCCAACCAGGGAAATGGGTCTTGGCAAACTTCGGTCCCTGACCACTGACAGCCGCATTGACGGTCATCACAATGCCTCGGTCGGTCTGCTCGAAGTTCAGATTGAGAGAATCGCCTACAATGAGCACACCATTGCCGTCTTTGTCGGTGAAGAGGGCTGCATCGATGCCCGCATGGTTGCCCTCGAAGTAGAGGTCATCCTTGTGCTTTGCCCAAAAGCCGTAGCGGTTGGCATGATAGCGACCAGGATAGCCAGCGAAGGGTCCTTGGCCTATCCATTGTACACGGTCTATCTCTGGCTTCAGCAGGTAGGCCAGTCCAAGTTCCGAGCGGAATACGTCGGCGGTATCGGGTGTAAGGGTGAAGGTGATTTCCTCACCACCAACAATAGCTTTCGACTGTATGTCAGCCTTCACTTGCGAGTTTTCGACAGGCAACAGGTATCTCTCTGTCAGACGTCCCTTTTGGGTAATGCGTTCTGCCATTGTTGGTTTACGACCTGTGCGAATGTTTTGTTTCTGCACCATGACCAAACCGCTACCATGACCCGTCCAATCAATCTGAGGTTTGTTCAGCACAAACGACTGATGAAGGAATGTGTGTCCCTGAGAATCTTCTATCTGGAAATGAAGTATAGCCAATCCTTGCTGCTGTGGCAACGACAATGGACATGGAACAACGGAATGAGGAGCACAATCGGGACTAAAAGTGCCACGAAGAATGGTATCCCTGTCATTGGTAAGAGCCCAATGGAAGAACACATTGTCCTTCAGGTTCAGGAAGTCATAGCGATTGACAATAGAATCATTTCGGACGAAGGCACGGGCATAGTTGTGTTGCAGCTCGTAGTAGTTGGGAAGTGGCGTGCGGTCAGCATAGAGCAGACCGTCGGTGCCATAATTACCATTCATCTCGAAGCCGCCGTCCTCTGAAGTATAGACCATCTGGTCGCACTCTGAACCGTCGGTACGCCAATGTGAAAAACCACGTGCGGTAGTAAATTTTTCACTCTTCACTCTTAACTCTTCACTTCCAAACGGCATGCCTTGATCGGCCCATTCCCACACGGAGCCTCCAGCAATGCCTGGTGTACGCTCAATGATTTCCCATTGGCGGTCATGGTCTTCAAACGAGATGCCAAGGGTGTGACAGTACTCTGTGAAGATAACGGGACGGTCGAGATGTTGGTAGAAACCACCGATTTGTCCTGTCGTTGGGTAGTGAGGCGCATAGACGGGTGCGTTAGAAGGGAAGCCTTTCGCTTTTTCCCCTTCGAAGAACTTACGGAAGTAGCTGCCAACCTGCGGGAAGCAATAGGGACGCGAGGTGTCAAGACTGCCGACATAGTCGCCAACTTCGATGCAGGTCTGTGGCAACGGGTTCTCGTTGCCTACACTCCACACGATAACCGATGGGTGATTCTTGTCACGAGTGACCGTAGCCAAGGCACGTGTCTTCAGAACATCTTGATACTTGCGATTGCTCAGATGTTTGTCGCCAAAGCCGAAAGGCACCTCGTCAACGAGATAAAAGCCCAGAGAATCGGCCAACTCGAAGAAACGTGGCTCACGAGGATAGTGGCTCAGACGCATATAGTTGACCGAGGCCTCTTTCATCATCTTCATGTCCTTCAGTGTGAGCTCGTCGGAAATGACTTTCACGGTATAAGGGTCAGTGCTATGGGCATTCACACCACGCAGTTTGATAGGCTTGCCATTCAGCTTCAGGATGTTTCCGTCAATGGAGATTTCTCGGATGCCAATCTTCTGCTCAAAGGTCTGGAGTATTTTTCCCTTTTCCTTCACATGGAGGCGCAAGATATAAAGGTAGGGAGTCTCAGCAGTCCACAGGCGTGGCTTTGATAGTGAAAAGTGAAGAGTGAAAAGTGTAAAATTTGCTACCGCTTCACCTGCAACACGTCCATCTGCATCGAGGATTTCACAGCTGATGCTCGTGTTTTTCGTGGCATTCGCTACTACTGACTTCACCGTCACCTCACCATTCATCTTTGTAGTCACGGTGAGGTCGCTAAGGTGTATCTTCGGTACAGGGAAGAGGGTGACATCACGGAAGATGCCCATGGTAGCCCAGTCGTCAAAGCAATCGAACTCGTAGCCCTTGAACTGTGAATAAACTCGCATCGCCAACTGCTGAGGTTCACCCTTAAAGGCTTTTTTGGTGAGATAAGGCGTCAGGTCGAAGAGACAGGTGTTATAGCCACTTTTCCATGTGCCCACATACTGGTCGTTGAGCCACAAGTCGTAGCCACGCAATACACCGTCGAGGCGGATGATGACCTGCTGACCTTTCCATTCAGCGGGAATGGTGAAGGTGGTGCGGTAATAGCCCGTCAGGGAATCAGGATAGTTATATTTGGGCTTGCAGAAGCCGTATGGTTCCCAACAACCAGGTACAGGAATCTTTCCCCATGAGGCATCGGCGGCAGGAACGCTCTTAGTGTGGTCGTCGATTCCATCGACGACTTTCAGTTGCCACTCGCCGTTCAGACTCTTCATCAAAGAGCGGTCAGTGACAGGCCAGATGCCTTTAAAGGCAGTACCTATTTCGGCTTGCAAACCTATTGTCAGGGCGAGCAGCACAAAGATTGTCGCTATTCGTTTCATAATCCGGCAGGTATGACATAGAACTTACGATCCTTCTTGAAATCGAGTAGCCACTGGTCCATGATGATATGGTCATCAAGGGCTTTGATTTTCATTGTGTGACGGCCCTTTGACAGTTTTACGTCTGTCTGCTTGAGTGCCTGACCGCGCAGTACGCTAACTTTCCAGAACTCAGAGCGGTATTTCTCCTTGAGCGAGATAACGACAGGCTCCTGATTATCGAGTGTCACCTGATAGCGCAGGTCGCCCTTATCATTTGGTTGAGTCGGAATCATAGCGGTGAAGAGGGTTGCATCGCCCTCTTGCTCTGCAGTAAACGTGAATGTCAGTTCGCCACCTTTGGGAATAGCGACAGCATTCATTGAGTGACCAAGCATCTGGATGGGTTGGCAACCGTCGGAGGCCGACTGGTAAAAGTAGGCATTCTGAGCCACAAAATCGGTGCCACGAGGTGTGCTACTCTTCAGTGCAGGGGCCTGCAGCGTCAGGTCTTCAGGCAGATAGGGCAGTGTCGGCGGGTTGAAGACTGGCAACTCACGTGGCATCATGTTCATGATTCCCTGCCACTTGCCACCACCAAGTTCGTTATACTGCTTGGTCAGTTCTTGGATGCGGCGGTAGGCACGGATGCTGGTTGCTGCTGTCTGCTTCATATAGTCCTCACGACCTTCCATGGCCTTGTCGGTCTGACCCTGATAGCGAGAGCGGGCCTTCTGAGCATAGAGCATTTTCTGGGCCATCATGTGGGCAGCCCATACCGGATATTTGATATGTGCAAAATAGGCATCGCGCAGTTCGGGACGTACCTTCTCGCCACAACTGTCGATAAACTGGCAGATTTCGTTATACTGTATCAGATAGCGATTCAGTTCGTTGCCGAACTCGCTCTCAGAAAACTCGGTGTCGATGACCTGTGAACGACCACGAGGATACAGTTTCTTGTCGAGTTCTACCTGCGTCCAGCCCATGAACTCTGGTTTGCGGATGGCACACAGACGATAGAACTCACGCATAGCTGGAGCTAATTTTTTACCTGCCTTCTCGCCAAACTGCGTGCAGAGCCAGCGCTCCAAGTGCTGGTTGATTGTAAGAGGTGAGTGGTGAGAGGTGAGAGGTGAGAGGAGTGTCTCGTTGGGAACAATAGAATTGATGTCCCACGCCATGTCAAGGAAGAACTCCAAATCATAGGCAGCCACCTTAGGATCGTGGACATTGGCTATCCACAACTTGCGGCAGTTGTGGTCGTAGGCGGCCTTCATCTCCGAATAGATAAGACCTGGTTGCGTGGTGGTAAGCCAAAGGTAGTCGTGTGGACGTCCCCAATAGCTTAAGTGATAATACACACCGCCACCGCCTGGGCGCTTTTGCTGTTCGGTATCGGAGAGGCGCGTCATATAGCCATAGTTGTCGTCACACCACATCAGTGTCACGTCATCAGGCACGCGAAGTCCGCTCTCCAGAATCTCCAGTACCTCCTTGTATGGAATAAAGACCTGAGGCACGTTTTCTACGTCCTTACGATAGTATTTTCGGATTAACTCGCGCTGGTCGTCGATAACCTGCTGCAAACCTTCTAACTTCTCCTTCTTGGTCTTGACGCCCTCCATGGAACCGTCGTGGATGCCACGCATGCCAATGGTGAAGAACTCCTCAGAGCCCTTGACCTCCTTCAGACGCTCTATCCAGTACTGCTGCACCTGTTCGCGATTAGTGATGTAGTTGTAGGCACCGCGCTTTTTATGATCCCACTCTGCTACGTTGTTCCTCAATAGCGGTTCACAGTGGCTGGTGCCAATGAGGATACCGCAAGAGTCGGCCATCTCCTTATTGCCGGGGATAGTGAAGAAGCCGGGTGTACCCGTATGCATGCCGGGCCAGATCGCATTGGCACGTAGGCGCAGCAAGAGCTGGAAGATGGCTTTGTAGGTTTTCGGCCCCATGGCACCAAACTGGTCGGTTTTCTCGTAATTCTTCCATGCCCAGTTGCGCAGGCTCCAGTCTTCGTCATTGATAAAGATACCGCGATAGGCCACGCTAGGTACGTGCTCCATGTGGAAATCGTTATCGATGGTAAGACGTTTCTTGTGTTCTGGCACCACGTCGCCCCACCATATCCATGGTGATACGCCTGCCATACGAGACAGTTCTAACAGACCATAGGCCGTGCCGCGACCATTATGGCCTTCTATCAGGATCTGTCCATTTCTGACACTGATACGGAAACCGTCGTCGGAGCCCTTACCCTGTATAATGCGGATGCAGGCTTTTTTTGATGATACTGGTCGCATGCCAGTAACCTGCTCCATATCATCGATCCACATCTGCAATGCAATTTTCACTACTGGGTCCGTCTTACCTACCACTTGATAGCTGATAGGCTTCGTGCCATCGAACCAAACGACATCAGCCGCCGCATACATGCAAACTGTCAGAAAAACAATTATGACTATTATTTTTTGCTTCATCATCTTTAAAAACGTACAATTTGTTCAACACCAGGCTCCGTAGGAGCATCAATTTGATTTAAGGTAGCTTCACGCACATCATCGAGTATCATGGCTGGACGGTATTCGGGACGTTCGTAGCGGAAGGTGACATCGTTGACATGAAGCCCCTCAACGTGACGGGCATATAGACCGTATGCAGGTGTCGGCCCTGCCCAACGGGGTTCAGGATAGTTGGTACCCTGTTCGCGATAGTCTCTTTTCACCAAATCCTTGGTGCCGCCACCTCTAAATGTCAGGCGGATATTCGACAGCCACACGTTGCGGATAGGTTCATCCTTCATACCTGTAACGATGATGGAGCACAAAGAGTCACAATCGGTGGCTATGATGTTCGATATCTGGATGTTGCGGGCACTGGAGGGCTGCGTTACCTCCTTTGGTCCACGATTACGGCAGCCTGTGGTGATGTAGATGGGATAATGGTGGACATGCTCCATGGCGATGTTTGTCACGCAGATGTTCTCCATGCGTCCCTGATCCACCTCCTCAAAGGCCAAGCCGCTACTCCATACACAGGTACAGTTCGAAATGGTGATATTGCGGTAGCCGCCATTCGACTCGGTGCCAAGCTTGATACGTCCGCATACCCAGTTGACGGCTTCCGGCTGGTAGGTACCATCGAGGAAGGTTCCCAGTTTGTAACCTGTCACCAAACAGTTGGTGATGAGGATATGCTCGCAAGGCACAGCCTGTTTCAAGGCATACGACGATTTCAGTACGATGGCATCATCGCTGGGCGTATTGACCTTGGTATTCGTAACGGTAATATATTTGCAACAGTCGATGTCAATGCCGTCGCGGTTGGTGTCGATGGTCACATTATCAATATTACCACGGTCGCAGCCTGTGGTGATAATGGCGAAGTGACCGCCACGGAAGATGGTGATGTCGCGAATCAGGATATTACGGCATAGCTTCAGCGCAATAGCCTTGTCGCCTGTGCCAATACTGCCACCCTGTACGATGCCAGCCTTCTCGGTGTCTTTCTTTGTCAGTCCCTGACCGTCAATCATGCCGTGGCCAGTAATCGACACATTTGTCTGACCTTCAGCCCAAATAAGTGAGTTGTGGAAGTAGGTATGACCACCATCCTGATATTCAGGAAAGCCGCCAAACGACTCACTGGGGTCGTAGGCTTTCATGGAGGCTGGGGCCGCTAAGATGGTACAGCCTGCTGAAAGGTGTAGGTCAATATTAGACCTTAGCCGAATGCTACCACTCAGGTAGATACCTGCAGGCAACAGCACCTGTCCACCGCCATCGCTAACAGCCGCCTCGATAGCAGCATTAATGGCCGGTGAGTCCAGGGTCTTTCCGTCGCCTTTGGCACCATAGTCACGGACATTAAAAATCCCTGTGGCTGTGGCAGCCCCAAAATAGAGGGTCAAGAGCAGAGTTGTCAGTTGCTTTTTCATTGTTTAGTAGAAAAGTTTTTAAATCGTTTGTTTTTTGTATTTTTTCTGGTTGCAAAGATATGAATAATTTTTTAATAATGGGGGAATGACAGATACATTAAATTAGATATATCATGTCGAATGACAAGATTTTGCGTCCAAAATAGGACTTTTCATCCAAAAAAGGGGAAAAAACTTGGAAGTTATAACTTTTTTCACTATATTTGCACCAGATATGATGAGACGACTACTAACTATTATATTCGTATTAGTGGCTGTTATGAGTACGGCTCAGCAGCTACGCTTTCACCAACTGACGGTGAAGGATGGGTTGCCTCATAATAGTATTATTACCTTGGCTCAGGATGCTAAAGGCGGTGTGTGGGTGGCAACACATTCAGGGTTGCTTTGCTATGACGGAAGGAAATTTTGGCCGCTTCCCTTCAACGAACTGCCTGACAAACGCGTGGACCGCATCAATCGTGCAGATGATGGTACGATGTGGGTACAATGCTTTGAACACCATAAACAGGTGAGCCGTTATGATACACTGACACACCACTTTGTGACCTATAGTATTGATGAGCTTCCTGACTCTGTACGTCAACAAGCAGTACAGCCCTTGAACCGTACTTTTGCAGACTCACGTTCATCGCGAGTTTGGACAATTGAGAAGCGACAATTATGGCAAACGGATACGCTACGACCCAATTCACAATTTGCATACACAGGAAAGATGGCCATGGATGCAGGATTAAAGGACGAGACCTTCTATTCGCTGTTACTTGACCATCAGGGTATTCTGTGGGTGGGATCGGCCAATAATGGTTTGTTCTTTGCAGACACACACATAAACCATTATCGCCGTTTAGTTTGTCAACCTAATCCATTGGTAAGAGCTACATTCACTGATAGTAAAGGTACTTTGTGGATTGCCATTGGTGACCAAGAGCTACTTACTTTGCCGAAGAAGGCTGAATATACTACCCACATCAACTATCCCATGACCGACTCTGTAGAGGGACGTCGTGTACGCGCTATTGTTGAAGACAGCAAGGGACGCTTGTGGCTGGGCACGAGAGATGGACTATATATGAAAAGTTCCTCGGTTGCAGATTTCTGTTGTATACCGATGATTAAAGGTGCGATGGTATCTGTCTTCTGCTTTTATCTGGATAAAAAAGAATGCCTGTGGGTTGGTACGGATCGTGGCATTTTCCGTCTGACTTTCGACAAGCAACAACCCCAATCAGAACTTGTTGACAGTACTTTAACCAACATCGGGAAGATCGTTGCTGATGAGAACCGACTTTGGATAGCAACGGAGAATGGACTTTATTGCAGGGAAAACAATAAGATCACCGAATGGTATCAGAAAGCAGCACATGCTATCGTTATCGATACCAGAGGACAACTTTGGGTAGGAACAGACGATGGACTCATGCGAATAACGGAACAAGGCATGCAACCAGTGAGCACTGATGCTGACGGACATATCGTCAAAAACCTGATTTGTTGGCGTGATTTCTTATGGTGTAGCCACGAACAGGGCTTATGTTGTGTGAACATCTATACAGGACAGTCAACGATTCTAAACACTGAGCATAACGAATATCTGGATGGTTCCGCCAGTATTGATTCCCAAACGGGTACCCTCTATTTTGGTGGTACGTTAGGTATCGATTGCCTGCAAGCGGATAGCTTGGATGTAACATTGCGCAGTCATGTTCCCCAGCTTTGGTTAGAAGAGGTAAAACAAACATTGAGTCCGCAGCTAGAAGAGTCGGCTCCAACGACAGGGTACTACTGGTTATTGGCAGCACTGATAGCCGTTGGTGGCGGTATAACTGCCTATTATCTTTTAAAGAAACCAAAGACTCCTATCAGTGAGGTAGAAGAGATGCCTTCTGAGCCAAAGCCTGACTCCATGTTTATTCAAAAAGCAAGAGCCATTACAGAGGCTCACATGGGTGATGCTGACTTCACTGCAGAACAGATGGCACAGGAAATGGCTATGAGTCGCTCGAAGCTTTTCCTATTGATGAAAAAGGAAACAGGAAAAGCCGTTATGGAGTTTGTGCGAGACATCCGTCTGGATTATGCTGCCCAACAACTGGCTGCTGGAGTCCCTGTTGCCAACATTACAATGGCATGCGGCTTCAGCGACCCCAGCAGTTTCCGTCGTTCCTTTGTGAGGAAGTTTGGTATCAATCCTTCGCAATATCGCGAAAAGATGAGACAGGTTTAGCTTACTTCATCAAGCGTTTACCGTCAACAGTATACAGCTGTCCACCACGCTCAATGACGAGACGTCCATGATGCAGGTATTTGACAGGTTTGATAACCGCTTGTCTATCAACAATGACATCATTAATACCAGTAACCAATTCGCCAGCTTCCAGTTTGATGCAGTCGTACATGATACCGTCCTTGCTGCCACCACCGGAATAAGTAAAGGTCACCGTGTTTTCACCAACCTTCAGTCCTGTATTGATGAAATTAGTCGTGTAGACATAATGGCGTCCACTATTGATAGCACTACGATAGACGCTGGCATCGTTGATGCCTGGTTTCCAAGTGGCACGTTGCGTGCCATTGACTTTAACGGTAATTGTGGAACCTGTTCCTGAACAACCAGCCAATGAAGCTGTTAGGTAGATACGACCTGTAGGACGCTCATTGAGATTGAACTTAACCGTCCATGTGCCGTTCTTTTGTGTTTGGGCGTAGTACCAGTCGGTAGCTTCCTTGCTTTCGCCAATGGTATAGGTGAGATTGGCAGGCACCTGTTCCCACAACCCATATTGGCGTAGGGCATCGCTGAAATGAAACTCACTGCTGCGACGGTCATTCTGGCCAATCATCCATAATAGTTGGGTATATTTCTTTGGGGTCCAATCGATGGTGCCCAAGTTGTTATCACCAGTAGTAACATTGATATCGTCCTGTTCCAACATATCGGTTACCTCGCCAGCCTTGGCGTATGCAAAAAGATGATATGTATCAGGGCGTACGTTCTTGATTTCGAAATCACCATTGGCATCGGTCAACGTCCAAAACTGGTAGCCGTGCATCATCTCAATGGGGTCTTTGCCTTTTTCTTGGGCCAAAATGATGCGCACACTGTCGTTACGCTGACCTGTCGTGACATTCAGATGGCCACGGACAGTACCACGCTCACGAGGATAGAGGTCGTTTTCGAACCACTGATAAGGCCAGGCTTCGACCTCCTTAGCCCACTGGTTACGAGCGCTGGAAACAGGATTCTTGCTATAGGTGGTACAAATCAGGAACGGACCATAGAGTTTCTTCTCTCCTTCATTCAGCACCATGGCCTGACCACCAAAATGCTCACCCTGTAACATCTGGATGGTGATAGGCGACTTACTGGTGGCGTGTACTGTCAGCTCTTGACGTTCGCAGCCACCGTTAATCCATTCGTATGATACAGGAATGTTGTACAGCCCATAGTACGAGTTATCACGTAAACCGTGTATGGTGTCACGCTCAATGTAGTTAGCCCAATTGTATTTGGTATAGATGCTACCGTCAGCTAATTTATAGGTAGCATCCTGAATAGTGTTCTCGGACTTCTCAGCTTCAGCCATCTCGCTGTTTGATGGGATGCGACCATTCATGCGCCAGTCGACATAACCATTAAGCATACCATCGGCAAGACGCGAGCAGACGCGGGCCTCTTTGATAGGCTCGTTGGCAGAGGTAGCAGTACCTGTAGCGATGACGTATGAATAGATACCAGGCACACCCTTACGCATAATGAAACCCTGCTCGAAGATGGTGTTACCTGATGTGGCGCTATAAAGCACTTCACAGTGCTCTGTAGAGTTTTTGATGACTGTAACTTTCGAAGGACTCAGACCTTTGTTGCCTTCGGAAGTGGTATAGTCGAAATAGATACCGTTGCTGGCCAGAAATTCCGTGCCCTTGCGCTGCAGGGAACTGACACGGCCACTACTATTGATGGTGATGCTCCACGTGCCGTCAGACATTTTGGTGGTCATACCGCTGACAGACATCGTGACATCGCCATCGGCTGCCATTATAGTCGTTGGCAGAAAGATAATAGATAATAGTAGAAGTAGTTTGTTCATATTTTTATATTTAAGCAGCGGACTACACGGACTGACACGGACAAATATAATCAAAGTCCGAAGAAGTCCGTGTAGTCCGCTGCAATAATATTAGTTTACTTTACCTGTACACCCAGTGCATTGAAGGTGCCAGTAGCTGTCTTAATGAGCAGCTGACCGTTCTTCATGACCTTCATGGCAGCATTCTGGGCATTGGCCTTCACCTCTGCGATACCATCGGGATCCTCAGGAGCATCCTCATCAGCGTAAATCATGATGACATCAACACCAGTACTTTCGCTACCACCAGACTTCAGAGTGATATCAGTAGGCTCAGTGATGGTCAGCAGATCAGACTCAGCCTCTGTCCAGTTGGTTGCAGTTGCGGAAAGGTAAATCTCATCATCTTCGCCGGCGCCCTTGGTCAGTGTGCAAATATAACTAGGAGTCTTGCCGGCATCGAAAAGAATAGCACGAATCTTGTAGGTGCCGGGTTGTAGGGTCACTAACTTCAGGTCCTCAGTGACGTAGCCTGACTTGGCCATTGATGAACGGATGGCAGCGTTGCCATTGGTGCAAAGTACAGCACCTGTGAGGTCTTCACCCTCAGAGAGGAATACGCAACCATCAAAATCAGTCTTCTTATAGTTTATAACGAATGTGGTGTCACCCTTCAAATCGAAAGAAACCTCAAAGGGATTTCCCTTTGTACCATAAGTATAGACGTTACCATCTTTATCAGCGAGCCAGTAAGGATAGTTGGCCTTGATGGTTGAACCTGTAATGCCCTCTGTTTCACCAACAAGTTCCTTTAAAGTAGTTGTAGTTTCGTCCTCTGTATAAGCAGCCACAACATTGTACTTACAAGGCAACTTCTCAACACCCTCTTCAATGGTGATAGACTTCATCAGACAGTTATTGAAAAAGAATCTAACATCACCTTCGATCTGTACCTCAAACTTATAGTTAGCATAAGAAGAGCCCAACCAGATAGAGTCCTTAATACCATTGGAAGATTCTATACCGTCAGGAGCAATAGCGGCACCATCCATCGCTTGAATATTAGTCGGCTTATCAGCACTACCCTTTGTAGCACGGTTTGCATTAAAAGTAATAATATCACCCACCTTACAATCGGGGATGGTCATATACTGGTTCTTTCCATTGAAAGCAATGAGATCTTTGTATGAGCCCTCTGTGTCACCCACATAGAATGCCTTGTTACCAAACTTAAATATCAAATCTTCTGTCATGGGAAGAGCCGTTCCATCAGGCAACAGTATCTCCTCGTAATTGCGAGCGGGAACATAAAAACGGTGAGTAGTAGCACCATTTTTCTGAATGTCCATATACTTAGTGACATCCTCGTTTTCAGCACCTGCGACATTTTCTGAACCTTCAGCAACAATCTGTGCTGCAGACTCTGCATCAATCGTAAATGTCCATGACATCTTACGCTCTGCGCCACGAGTCTTGAAATTCAGGGTATAACCGCCTTCGGCAGCACACTCCGTGCCATCAACTTTCACAGAAGTAATCTTCAATGCATAGTCTGTGGCAGGCTGAAGTTCGAAATCTGCGAGATCAAGCGTGACTCCAGAGGCAAAAGATCCCTCAATACCGTCGAATTCAATGTCGTTGAAGGCACCTGTCAGCACAAAATTTGTTGCTGAGGGATCAGCAACACCAGTGACATTGGGGAACGTTACTGTAATCTTACCAGTTGTGGGATTAATCTTCTTACCCTCTCCGAGGCTGAAGTTGATATCACCCAAAACGACCTGAGCCATAGAGCTGAGGCAGAAAAAGAAAGCCATTAAGACAAGCGTAGAAATTTTTTTCATAAGCGTTTATTTTAGTTATAATTAGACATGTCGTAGCAGTAAGTGCATAAAAGGTTCAATTTACACCTAAAATGCGCTGCAAAGGTACACAAAAAAAATCAATACAGAACACATGTTAAAGAATTTAACAATAAAAAACATAGGAACATATCAATTATTAATGTTCTTTGTCTTTTCTAATCAGTTCCAAAAGGCGGTCGACGGCTTCGGCCTCAGGAATATTCTTCTCAATACACTCCTTGGCACGATAGAGTGAAATCTTGCCACGACCGGCACCGACATAGCCATAGTCGGCATCGGCCATCTCGCCAGGACCATTGACGATACATCCCATGATGCCTATTTTCAGACCAACCAGATCCTTGGTGGCAGCTTTAATCTTAGCGATGGTCTCCTGCAGGTTGTAGAGCGTGCGTCCGCAGCCAGGGCAAGAGATATATTCGGTCTTGGTGAATTTGATGCGGGCAGCCTGCAAAATGGCATCCTCCAATGATTTTAGCTTTTGGCTATTAGCTATTTGCTTTTGGCTTGCTAAAGGCCAACTGCTAACTGCTAACTGCAATTTTGTGGCTTTACGGTCAATCAACAATCCTCCGACAGCCATAGCGGCCTTGAGTTGAAGGGTTTCCCAATCAGGAGCATCAAGGGTTAGGGTGATGGTGTCATCCTTGATAGAGGCTTCGGCCTCAGCACGTAACTGCATGCATTCAGGGATGAGTTCCACGAGTTTGCGGGCCACGGGAATTTCGCACTCGGGCTCTTCGGAGAGCGATACGCGGATGGTGTCGCCAATGCCTTCTGTGAGCAGAGCGCCAATGCCTACTGCAGATTTGATACGTCCGTCTTCACCTTCACCAGCCTCAGTGACACCTAAATGTAATGGATAGTGTATATCCTCTGCATCCATGGTCTTGACCAACAGGCGCACAGTGGTGACCATTACTACCGTGTTAGAGGCCTTGATGCTGATGACGACATCGTTGAAGTTTTCGTGGCGGAAGATGCGCAGGAACTCCATACAGCTCTCGACGATGCCCTCGGGAGTGTCACCATATCGCGACATGATGCGGTCGGAGAGCGAGCCATGGTTCACACCGATGCGTACAGCAGTATGATGCTCCTTACATATATTAATAAAAGGAACAAGCTTGGCTTCAATCTTCTTCAGTTCCTCCTGATACTCCTCGTCGGTATACTCCAGATGCTTGAAAGTGCGCCCTGGGTCAACATAGTTGCCTGGGTTGATGCGAACCTTCTCGCAATACTGCGCTGCCACATCTGCGGTATGGGCCGTAAAGTGGACATCGGCAACGAGAGGCGTGTTGTAACCATCAGCCTTCAGGCGGGCAGAGATATTCTTCATATTCTCTGCCTCACGCGTGCCTTGTGTGGTGAAACGAACCAGTTCACCACCTGCATCGATGATGCGCTTGGCCTGTGCAACACTGGCTTCTGTATCGTTAGTATCAGTGGTCGCCATCGACTGGATGCGGATGGGATTGTCGCCACCAATTTCAATGTTGCCCACATGGGCTACGGATGATAATCTGCGATTATACATTAAACATTAAAGATTAAACATGAAACATTTAATTCGTTTTAAACTGGTACTTTACTTCTGCCAGATCCTTGTTTGCCTTTTCTATCTTTGCCTTCAGACCAGACTTGTAGTCGGCCAGGCGCTGGGCAATAGCCTCATCAGTGAGCGCCAGCATCTCTACAGCCAAGATGGCCGCATTCTGAGCAGCATTCACACCTACCGTAGCAACAGGGATGCCTGGCGGCATCTGGATGATGCTCAACATGGCATCAAGACCATCGAGCATACCCTTGATGGGAACGCCAATAACAGGTAGGGTAGTGGAGGCTGCGATAACACCAGGCAGTGCGGCAGCCATACCGGCAGCAGCAATAATCACTTTCAGACCGCGTTCTGTGGCTCCACAGGCAAATTCTTCGACAGCCTCAGGGGTGCGATGGGCAGAAAGTGCATTCACCTCAAACGGTACCTGCAGGTCATTCAATAACTGACAAGCTTTTTCCATAACGGGCAAATCAGAAGTGCTGCCCATGATAATACTAACTAATGGTTTCATATCTTAATTACGAATTTGGAATTACGAATGATGAATTATAAAAAGAGAATGGCGACAGCAGCACAGACAAAACCTATCCAGAAGCCACCGACAACCTGTCCCAGCGTGTGCTGGCGCAGAATCATACGACTGGTGCCTACTAATCCTGCTGCCAGAAAGACCAGACAGAACCACCAAATGGGATTAAACATCAGGTAAGCCGAGAAGGCAAATAAGGCGCCACCTACGCCACCAATAGCGGCAGAATGCGTGGACACTTTCCATACCACATTGATGAGGGCACATACAATCTGTACCAACAGGCCAGCCACTATGATGTTAGACATGAAGTGGGGCATGTGGAGACGTTGCATGACGTAAACACACGTGAAATAGCAGATGATAGAGATGGCATAGGGTATCATACGGCGTTCACGATGACCAAGCTCAATGAGGTTCCAGCCCTGATAGCGACGGTAGAGATGAATCATCAGCGTGGGCAACAGGATGGTAAACAGGTAGACCATGGTCAGCACCTGTAGCTTATAGGCCCACGGGAACATGCTGAGATAACTGAACACAAAGAGGATGACCATACCCATAAAGGGCAGGTAGAATGGTGTGAACACCATGCTCACAATACGTGCAGCCAATATGAATTGCTTCTCTCGTTTCATCGTCTTAATCTCTCATTCTCTCAATTTCTCAATTTCTCAATCAGCGACGTAGTCGCGCAATAGGGATTCCCATTTGTTCACGATATTTGCTCACCGTCCGGCGTGCTATAGGAAAGCCTTGTTCTCCGAGTATCCGTTGTATAATCTCGTCACTCAAAGGCTTCTGTTTGTCTTCATGCTGGATGATGTCGCGAATCACAGCTTTGATTTCGCGTGTAGACAGTTCCTCGCCCTCTGCCGTCTTCAGACCATCGCTGAAGAAGAAACGCAGGGGGAAAGTACCCCAACGGGTTTGTGCATATTTTGAATTGCTGACACGTGAAATAGTGCTCAGGTCGAGACCAGTCCGTTCAGCAATGTCTTTTAATATCATGGGGCGTAACAAGGCCTCGTCACCCTCTTCAAAGAAACGGTGCTGCCATTGGATGATGGCCTGCATCGTGATGGTCAGTGTATGCTGACGCTGGCGGATGGCTGCAATAAAGTTCTGGGCAGCATCCACCTTGGTCTTGGTATAGAGCAAGGCTTCTTTCATCTGACGGCTCATGTGCTCCTTGTCAGCCTGGTATTCGCGTAGTGTATCGACAAACGATTGTGATACTGTCAACTCTGGTACATCGCTATGGTTGAGCACAAAAGTCACGCTACCATCGTCGTGGGTGTCAACAATGAAGTCGGGTGTAATCTGTTGCACCGAATGTCCCATCGTCTCACCCATAGACGTACCAGGCTTGGGATTGAGCTTACGTAACTCACGAATCAATGCTTCGGCCTGCAACTCTGTGATGCGAAGGGCCGAACGTAACTGTTTCCAATGTTTCTTTGTAAAGAGGTCAAAGTATTGCTCGATAGCCTTTTGCATCAGTTCCTTCAGTCGTGACGGTTCACGACGGTCTATCTGTAACAACAGACATTCCTGCAGTGAGCGGGCACCAATGCCTGCGGGGTCAAACTGCTGCAACTGCAACAGCACGTGTTCTATCTCTGCTGAAGAGACATCGAGGTTATGGTAGATTGCCAACTCGTCGCTGAGTTGTGAGAGAGACTTCCGTAAAAGACCGTCGTCATCGAGCGAACCTATCAGGTACTCCATGATATATCGTTCACGTTCGGTCAGGACGGTCATCGTCATCTGTTCCAAAAGTTGGTCGTAGAACGAGTCGCTCTGAGCCATCACACCTTGCTCGG
>JAFVHO010000146.1 GCA_017474485.1 Prevotella sp. | reverse complement strand
ATAACTTTAAACTTTAAACCTTAAACGTTAAACTTTACTTTGTGGCCTTCTTCTTGTTAGCAACAGTCTTCTTCTTACCCTTACGAGTACGAGCATTGTTCTTGGTGCTCTGACCACGTACGGGAAGACCGTTACGATGACGGACTCCACGATAGCAACCAATATCCATCAGTCGCTTGATGTTCAACTGGATCTCACTACGAAGATCACCTTCTACTTTGAATTCAGCGCCGATGATTTCACGGATCTTGGCAGCCTGCTCGTCACTCCACTCGTTGACTTTCAGGTCGCGGCTCACGCCGGCCTTGTCCAAAATCTTTGCTGAACTACTTCGACCTATTCCGTAGATGTAGGTCAATGCGATTTCGCCACGCTTCTCCTGGGGCAAATCTACTCCAACAATTCTTATTGCCATGTGTTAAAACTAAAAATAAATAATGTAAAAATCGATTTTTTCGCTAAAAAGCATGCAAAGGTACGCAGAATTTCTCATATTCCGCTACCCTTTTATGCTTATTTAACAAAAAAGGTTAACCCTGACGCATCTTGTACTTGGGGTTCTTCTTGTTAATAACGAACAGACGACCCTTACGACGAACGATTTTGCAGTCGGGGGTACGCTTCTTCAATGATGCTCTTGTCTTCATATTGTTTGGTCTCCTTAATTATTTGTATCTGAATACTATTCGTCCCTTGGTCAGGTCATAGGGGCTCATCTCAACCTTGACTTTGTCGCCAGGCAGAATCTTGATGTAGTGCATACGCATCTTACCCGAGATATGGGCGATAATGGGTACACCATTCTCCAATTCAACCCTGAACATTGCGTTCGACAATGCCTCTACAATCGTACCGTCTTGCTCAATAGCACCTTGTTTTGCCATACTTTAATATAACTTACCTTCTATACGTTCTACTTCTTCGAATGAGGATAAAATCTCTGCCTTGCCCTTACGTACTACTACTGTATGCTCGAAATGAGCAGCAGGCTTGTGGTCCTGCGTCCGGATGGTCCAGCGATCCTTGTCGAGCCAGATGTCACGCTTACCCATTGTTATCATAGGTTCGATAGCGATGCACATCGAAGCTTTCAGTGTCGGACCATTGCCACGTCGACCATAGTTTGGCACTTGCGGGTCCTCGTGCATCTCATGACCGATACCATGACCTGTCAGTTCGCGCACAATACCGTATCCGTGCTTCTCGCAATAGTCTTGGACAGCACTGCCGATGTCGCCGACATGGCGTCCTGCCACTGCCTGTTCGATGCCTAGATAGAGCGACTCCTTCGTGGTGCGCAGCAACTGCTTGACTTCTTCGCTGACTTCGCCCACACAGAACGTGTAGCAAGAATCTCCGCAAAAACCGTTCAACAAGGTGCCACAGTCTATCGAGATGATATCGCCCTCCTTCAGGATAGTGTCGTCGTTTGGTACACCATGTACGACGGCATCATTCACCGAGGTGCAGATGCTGGCGGGAAACGGCCCTCCATATGGATTAGGGAAACCCTTGAAGGTAGGAACAGCTCCGTGGTCGCGGATAAACTCTTCAGCTATCTTGTCCAACTGGAGGGTCGTTACACCAGGCTTGATATGTTTTGCCAATTCGCCAAGCGTGTCACCAACGAGTTGGTTCGCTTGACGCATCAGCTCTATTTCATCTTCAGTCTTCAGAAATATCTTCATACTGGCTTAGTACGCACTCATACCACGACCGTGGATACGACCTGAATTCAACAGACCGTCATAGTGACGCATCAGCAGATGGCTTTCGATTTGCTGGAGGGT
>JAFVHO010000019.1 GCA_017474485.1 Prevotella sp. | reverse complement strand
TATATATAATATAAATATTATATATATAATAAATTTAGTACCAGTATTTTTTCACTTTAAGCTAACTGTTTCCGTTTCCGTTTCCACTCTGTTTCCAGTCCCGCTTGCTGAAAACTGAAAAAAATCCTCTTCGGTCAATCTCAAAACAAGTAACTGTGATCTGTGATTGATTTTGTCTTTTTCGCTAACTGTTAACTGTTAAACTGTTAAAAATTCAACCTAAAATTACTGTCACAACTGTCACTGTCACGCAAAAGTATGGGGCAATTTGATTCCGATGCCTTCTATCCCCCACTCCAGTATCTTCCATCACTTGTACTAAAGGCTAGTATGTCTAATACTAAGGGCTGTTATACCCCTATGGGAGATACTGGAATACATCTTAACAGATACTAGAGAAGGGTTCAAGGTTCAAGGTTAAGGGTTATGGGACGGGTAAGTGACATAAGAAAGCCCAGGCGAATATGCCCGGGCTTTCTTATTAACCTTAAAGTCTTATTGTGTTGTTTGTTAATTAGACTTCTTTACGTACTTAGAGCCGTTGACAATGTAGACACCAGGAGCCAGTTTCTTGAACTGCTCAGCATTGTTCTTGCCTTTGAACAAGAGGTAACCCTGTATGGTATATACCTCATAGTCGCCGTTCTGGTCGGTGTCCAGTTTCTTGATGTCCGTTAAATTCTTATTGTCCGTAAGTATGATGGGCGAAGTGAATGATCCTGTCACAGCATCCGGTACGAAGGTAATAGAACAATCCTCCTGCTGACCATCGTCTGTGTAGACGAATGCGTACAGCTGGCGATGTGTCCCGTTCACCAAAGCATCGAAAGTGAATGTCGCGTTGTCCTCTCCCGCTACTGTCATCACATAGAATCCACGGTCGGGAAGTGTTGTGAATGTTTCCTGACTGTTGTTCGTCGCAGTAACTGCCACCTGGTCCATGTCAACATCCACAGCATCGGTTAGCACGAGCTTGGCGATGACAAGCATATTGTCGGCATAACCGTAGTTATCGCCCGACGACTGCTCTCCGTCATCACCCACTCTCCTGGCTCTCAGGGTGTTCTGTAGGGTGATGTCGTCAAACAAGGGTTTCGACTCACTGCTGCCCGAATAGTACTTATATCCCGTTCCGGGCATGAAGTTGGTCATCAGACCTTCCCAACGATGATAGGTTTCCGTCCACTGCGCATAGGCATCGCGTGTCTGTAGTACGTCGTCACCAGTAGGAGTGAAGCCTGAGAAGGCAGAGGTGACCGACTGGTTCTTAAAGTACGGATTGCGGATCCAGGTCCATCCCTTCTTGACGGTCTGCATAGCCTCAGCACCTGTGAGCAATGTACCCGATATCGTAACGCTGACATTCTCCAGTGCCTTGATGGCATACATCGAATTCTCGTTCAGGTCTTCCAGGTCACGTCCCATGAAGCCGTAAGGCACACCGCTGTCGTCGAGGTTCGGATTCCATTCCGCACCATGTATCTGTGTCTTGACAGTACTTATCTTGCCATCGGCAAACCGCAGGGCGTCATTCAGGCTCTGACCTTTGCTGTTGACATAGAAGCTCACCCAGTTCCAGCCTTCCTTCAGATCCAGTATCTGCTCCACCATCGAACCGGCAACGAGCACCTCCGGATTGTCGTAACTGCCGAAAGGAGTGGCGTTGGCGGTGAATATCATCTTTCCGCCATTCTTGCGCTCCAGCGGTGAGTAGGTCACGTTGTGGTTTGCATCCCATGCCTTGAACGTGATGCTCTTGCCCAACTGGTCTTGTCCGCCATAGAGGGTCATGTTGACGAAGTAGCTGTTGCGGCGGCTGTTGTACTGCACATTGCTGACACCCACACAGACATCCTCTATGAAGGCTGCCACCATGTCGGACTCGTCCTCGCTGTAAGCATTGTTCACAACCAGACGTGCCGTCATCGGAATACTGAATTCCTTGTCGCTCTTATCGACACTCCATCCTGGTGTGTTACCCAATACAGTCAGGTCGATGGCGCAGCGTTCCGTCATATTGTTGGCTACATTTGTCAGACCGATGTTCTCCGACAGCTTACCTACCGGAACGTCGGCACTGACGGTGAACTCGATGGCGACAGCGCTGTTAGGATTGATGGTGCCGCTGGAAGGTGATGCTGACAGCCACGAAGGCATGTTCAGCGTCCAGTTCACATTGGCAGCACTCAGGTTGACGATATCTCTGGTGAAGGTCTTCTCCGTACCTTCTTCCGTTGTAATATCAATCTTCTGGAGCTCACCCCATCGTAACGGATTCTTGCGCACGTATGCATTCCACGAGATACGTTTCGAACTGTTGCCGTTGATGTCGGGCACATTCTTCAGCGAGATGTTGATCGTGGTGCCCTCCAGTTTGTTCAGCACTCCCTCGTCGATGGTAATCGTTATCTTGCGGTCAGAAGCCGTAAACGTATAGAACAGGTTACTGCGTGTCGGTGCAACCTTCAGCGGAGGCATTGTCGAAGCCTTCACCAGTCTGCCCTTCAGGTCATGGATGGTGACGTCACTCTTCTCAATAGCGTTATGCGGCGAGAAGGTCGTGACTACCTGGTTGCCCTCGTCGAGTGAGGAGGATTCGAACGGATAGTAGCGCACCAGTCCCTTGACTGAAGCGGTGTCTATCATATTGTAGCGCTCATCGGTCAGCACCTGGTTGCTGTACAGGCCGCTCCAGATACGTACCTCGTCGACATCGCCCGTCAGACCGTCGCCAAAGTACAGGCTGTCGCAGGCAAGTCCGGGTATCGTCTTTTCCTGCAGGGCCATCTGACTGGTACCGTCTACATAGACCATGGCAGAGATGCCGCGCTGCACGTTCAGCAGCACGTGGTGCCACTCGTCGTCAAAGGCTCCTACCGACTCATAGGTCCGCTCTTCGCCGTTCATGACGGTCTTCATAGCGATATGGCCATTGGCTTTCGCACTCATGGTGATACCGTTGTTGCCGGTATTCAGAATCTGCTGGTCGGTCTTTTTCGTAAGCTGGGTATCTCTCTTGTACCAGAACTCCAGTGCATAGCTGTCCGCATCGTCCATGTTGATGTCGTTCATCGGGATGGCAAGATGCTTGTCAGCGGTGAGGTGGGCACTGTAGTTGACGTTATCGATGAACCAGCCGTTGGCGGGCACTTCGATATGGTTACCACCCACGACATCCTCTGCCGTCTCGCCGTGGCCCTCTTCCATCTTCCAGTAGTGCCACAGACCACTCTCCAGTCCGCTCTTACGCTTCATACCCTGCTGCACCTGACCTTCGCCACGTACATAGTTCCACAGTGCCAGGTCGGCAAACTCGGTAGTAGATAAACCGCCAATCGTCATCTTTCCGTTGCTCAGGATGTCGGGCACTGCTGTTTCGTTGAACACCTTTTTCGTCTGGTCTCCATAATAGGCCGTCAGCGAGAGTGTGTTCTTACTGGTTTCCACCTGTGGGTCCTTTGCCTTGTAAGACAGCTGCCAGAACACCCATTCGTCATCCTTGAATGTCAGCGACTCACTGGCTGCTATTTCAAACGGTTCGACGGCTTTGCCCTGCTCATCGACGCCACCGCCATTGGCAATGACCATATAGGGCTGCTTCCCATTGACGCCCAACGCCGTCAGCGTTTCGTTGGTGCCAAACGTCAACAGATAGCCGTTAGCGTTCTTTGCCCAGAATTCCGCCGTGAACGACTGGTTACGCAGGTCTATCTTGTTCTTTGTCATGGACTGGTTTTCAGCGATGTTCTGCCCTATCAGACCAACCTGATAGACATTCTTGCTGTTTTCAATCAGCGTACCCTTGACCTCGATGTTGTTGTCCTGGGTCACCTTATCGCCAGTAATATCCTCGTTGAACTCAGCGCTGATGATGCTGGCCCTATCCAGCACGCCGTCAGAAGGCATGGGCAGGGCTATCAACGTCGGCCGGTGCGTATCCTTGATGACTTCTATCTCTTCCGATGTCTTCGTCACCTCTTCTTCATTGCCGTGGCTCGTGGCTGACAGCACGCGGAAGGTGTAGTTGCCGTCCACATACTGCTTCATGTCGAAAGGCACCTTGAGGATGCCACCACCAGCTTGTACGGCATCTGCCAGACTCTCCTGTCCGGGCAGGGGCTCACCGGTTACCCACTCCTTCAATATCGCCCAGTCGTTCTTGTTGTAGCGGTACTGCAGGCGCAATGCCTTCAGTCCGGTATGATTGAGGTCGAAGTCGCTCACCTGGAAGTTCACCGTCGTACCCGTCGCCGTGTTCACCACCTGGTGATCAATATGGAGGGACACATCTGTTGACACAGGCACGAAGTGGGCACTGATGGGCACTACCGACTCGATGACCGGCCAGTGGCTGGTGGCATCGTCCTGAGTCGTGGAGCGCAGATACAGCTTGATGTCGTTATAGTCTAAAGTGCCACCGTCGCCTTGCTTCAGTTCGATGGTCTTCTCTATCGTCTTATTATAAGGTAGGTATAGTTTCAAGCCTTCCAGCAGCGGCATTCCGTCCACCGTCAGCACGGCACCCTTCGGGTTCGTATCAGGCTTGAAGCCCAGTCTGAAGTAATGATCCGACTGTGCATACGACTGATTGCTGAGCTTCACCTTGAAGAAGGCGGAACCACCATTAGGCACATTACTCTGTACAGGCTCGTTGATAATCAGCTGCGGCACCTCCATCTGGATGGTCTTCGCCATGATTTCCTCGCCTTTGCTAAAGTAGAGCGTAGAGTCTCCGTCCTCATAAGGTCCATAGGTGTGTCCGGCTCGTGTGCGGAAGATGGGACCCCAGCCATAGTATGTCGTGGCAAACTGCTTCTTCTGGTCCTCCGATTTCTTGAAATACACATCTACCGAATGGTCACAATAGGGATTATCGCCCAGTGTAAAGCTGAAGGTCTGCGTTGCCTGGTTCGAGGTGGTTTCATTCTCCGCTTGCTTGTGAATGGTGTTGTTAGCCGTCTCAAAGACAACGCCATAACCGTTCCATATTGTGCCACTGTTCCATTCTACAATGGCATGCTCCTCGCGGTCCCATTTAATGACACTTGTGCTGTCTGTTGACGAGGTATAGGAGCGTGTGACGGAAGCACCGCCGTCAAACGAGATATTCTCAGAAGCCACATCCGACGAGTTGCGGTCCTCGTACATCATGACCTTCTCCTGCTCATTGCGCTTGATGATGTTTTCCCACGCCTTAATCTGTTCGAACATGAACTGGATGGTGTCCTGACTGTTCTTGCCCTCAGGAGCCACAAAGGCATAGCTCGGTCCCTCCTTATTATCATTGACACCGGCAGCACTGCCAAAGACAGGGTCGAAATTGCTGCGTCCGTAGTTCGGGTGGTCCTCAGGCAGGTTGCTGTAGTAGTGTACTGTAGTGATTTCCGACCGCGACTTGCGAGGCTGTCCGTAGGTGTCCTTCAGCAGTTTCTTAATCTGCGCCTTATAGTTGGGGATGATATTTCTGAGGATTTCCAGCTGTGAGTAGATGAAGATGGTTTTCACCGAGTCTTGGACACCCGTGACGTTACGGACATCGATTTTCGACGCGCTCCTCGGGATATACACCTGACGGGCATCGCCAAAGATGCGGTTGCGGCTCTTGCCGACATAGAGGTCGCCCCAGCTGCCCACATATTCAGTACCACTCGAGGTAGAGATGTCCTGTGTCGTGGTAAATGTCTCGGTATTGATGTCTTCCCAGTATTTTACACCAGCAAAATCAAGACCACCATGAAATGTGTGTTTGTAATCCACAACTTCTATAACACCTGAGGCTAAATTCACCTGCTGATGACCCTTACCCCACGCTTTTGCTACGACGTCTTTCGTATGTGCACCGTGACCATCCAGTCTGGAATTCTTGATTGTCAGGGTAGAGCCCTTCTTCCATGTAGCACTTGATTTCGCTCCTGGCGGGTCGCGCAGCACCATCATCACTTGGTCTGCGGCAAGGGTCACAAAGTTGTTGCCCATGTTGATGGCACCCACGTTGACACCCTTCATGCCTGGTCCCGTGTTGGTACCGTCGGCACGCCACTGGATGCCCGAATTGTCGTCAGGAACCCAGTCATACTGCTTACCGCTGACGAAGAGTTTCATCGTAATGCTCAGTGCGTGGTTCGTCTTGGCGTTGGTATTGGGCAGACCGGCGACCCATTCGTAGGTAGCCTGGCCCAAGCTGTCCAACTGCACACCATTGATTTCCTCACCAACGGGTGTACCTTCCTCAAACTTGGTGCCGTCAGGAAGAGTCTGTGGCACCATCACCATTGAGGTGGAAGATGACAGCGCATTGCTGATCTGCACAAAGCATCCAGACAGTGGTTGATTGTCCTCTCCTGCTTTCGGGTTGTCAGCATTCATATAGCTTTCGTAAGCCTCGATTTCGAAGTCGTAGTCATTTTCCGTTACAAACACAGGATAGCCCAGCTTATAGCTGATAGTATTGCCGTTTTTGGTGTAGAGTCCATCGACTTCATATACGCCGTCCTCGTCACGACCCTTGTACTTCTTTTCACCAAAAGGCTCTCCATCGTTCACCTTGAACACGGGCGTCGTATGGTAGTCGGCAATATACTTCTTCTGATATTCATAAACATTCTCTGCCTTCTTCGTAACGGTTACCTTGCCAGTAGCAGGATCCGTCGTCTTGGTTTCGCTAAACAGCGTGTCGGCAGAAGCCAGATGGAACTTACTCAGGTCGATAGTGCGACTTTCGCCTACCACGATGTCGCTGTTTGCCACCAGTTTCTGGGCACTCATCTGATAGTTGATAGGAGGCAACATAGCTGAGAATTCACCCGTTTCGGCATCGGTCTCAATGTAGATCTTCTTACACTCCTCCACCGAACCGAATCCGCGATACGAATGACTCTCAATGTTGTTGTTGCTGTTGCAGGCAACGTCCACCCGCTCGTCGTTGAAGTCGTAGGTGAAGGTGGTGCCGTCGATGGTCTTCTTCGCATTCACATAGTAACGGTCGTCGGTGGGAGTCAGCGTCATCGTCACACGTCCGATGTTGTTCACTGATTGTTCGAAACCCAGCGGCTTATTCTGATCCTTGTAACCGCCCACGATGCGCCCTGCAAAGTTCACCAGCGTAGCGTCCTCGAAGTCCAGGTTGTAGGTCTCTGCCTTGAAGGTGTGCTTGCCATTGGCGGGGTAGCGACCCTTATCGACAAAGACGTGGTTGTTGCGCTTCACGGTGATGTAGTGATCACCAATGGGCACGCTGATAGTGAATTTACCTTCCGCATCGGTCATGATAGGAGTACCTTCTGACGTGCACGGCGTACCATCGACTTCGAAGGTGCAGCTATCCACCGGAATGGTGGTGCCGGCATAGCGCACGGTGCCATGCACGGGGAAGTAGCTGACGTCGGTGAAGTTCACACCGCTATATACCAATGAATGGTTGCTGATGTAGCGCGTCAGCTTCGAGCTGTTGAACTCGTGGACGCCTTTCGACGGTGTGATGGTGTAGTTGATGCCATTGCCGGAATAGGGAATGCCCGTGATGACATACGAGCCATTCTCGTCGGTCAGTCCGTAAGTCGAAACCTGGTCAGTCTGGTTTGGTGAATCCTCGGTGTATGCCACGCCGCTCACAACCTTTCCATGAGATTTGTTGGGTACGCTGTTGGTTCTCGAACGGTCATAGACATATCCCGTCTGATAGCCTTCGTTCATAGACCAGTAGAGGGAAAGACCCTGCTCGTCGCCCGACAGCATGCGGTCGTAACTGCGAAGGATTTCGTTGTCGCTCAGTGCACGGCTATAGACGCGGAACTCATCAATCAGCAGTGTAGAGTCTGGCGTCATATAATTATAAGGGTCTTTGATCCCTAAGCTCTTATCTACCTTTTGCATGCCTACCACCATTACCTTTGGCTTGCTTTTGGCAACAGGTCCGCTGACGACCGTGTTCTCATAAAGTTTTCCATCTTCGTCTATAAAGCCTAAGGTATAGTCTCCATAAAAATCGCCTTCAGTGCCTCTTCTTTTACACTTTAGAAATACATAGTTCCAGCTGTTGGCTTTTGGCTGGTTCTTCAGCTTGGTAATGGTAAAGGTATCGTGCAAAAGATAGGTCAGGCCGTTATTGTCTTTAAAGAGTTTCACATCCCATCCATTTTCAGCGACAATGTTGAAAAGATGGCATCTTTCACTATTTGTCTTCATCCACATTCCAATAGTAAAGTCACCCTCAAGCGCATTCTCCCTGAGACCGTTCTCATCATCAAAGGGAACCTGTATGCCATAGCTCTGATCCGTGAATTGTGTGGCATAGAAGAACGGATGAGCATCCTCTGTGCTAGAGTTGGGCGTCAGCGTCACACGCACGCTATCCACAGCGTCGCCCGAACCATAGAGCACCTGTCCGCTGATGGTACCATAGTTCTGTGCAAAGCCGATAGCCAACTTGTAGTTGTTGCAGGTCAGCTGTCCTTCGCAATCGGTAAAGGCCTCCACGCGATATTCATAATATATGCCTGGTTCACAGCCCTGGTCATAGTAAGAATAAGTGGAACCGGTGCCCTGGACTGTATAGATGGTATAGAACTCCGTTTCGCGCACCTCGCGTCGCGACACACGGAACGTGGTGGGAGTAGAGCTCACCTGATGGGCTTTCCACGTGAGGTTACACCCATTCTTATCGATGCCCTTGCTGGTCACCAGGGAGGTGACGGTGGTTCCGCTGCTGATTCTGGTGGGCGAGACGGTGGACGTGCTCATGAAAGGAGAAACATTGTCGCCACGGTCGAACACGATGCGGTACTTGTAGCCAATGCACGAGGCTTCGATACCCTCTGAGTGGACATACGTTTCCGTTAAGCTGCCGTCAACCTTGGATTCCTGCTCCAAATCTGTAATCTTCAGTTTGGCAAGTTCCACCCACTCAGAGCTGTTGGTCTTCTGATACTGTATGGTAAACGTGGGGAAGGTGCCGTTGAAGGTCCTCTTGGGGACATAGAGGTGATTCCACGTCACCTTGATTCTGTCTTCTAACGGCTCTGCCTCCGGATTGCCAATCAGTGGCGAAGTAGTTGCTATCTGAGTTTCCGCGGTCTTACTGAACTCTGCCATCGGGGCTTGTTTCTCGGGGTCCACAGTACCTCCTTGCTCACGGTCCTTCAACCAGTAGTTCGGATAGAAACACACGTTGTATTCGTAGGGTGTATTGAACTCAAGCTGTTGGGCATCCTTATCGACATATTTGAACACGTCATCGCATCTTTGATGGCTACCGATTTCACCAAAGTCCACGAACTGTCACCCTCGCCCTTCCTGCGGCGATAGACATACCATTTTCCTGCGTAGGCGGCATCTTCAGAGTCATAGATCTTGGGATCGGCCATCTTCCAGGTTAGCGTAACGCTCTTGGCATACTGGTCTGGCGCACAGTTCAGGTCAGCGGGCTGCGCGTAAATCTTGGACGTGAACATTTTGGAAGGAAAAGTCTGCGTACAATATTCGTGCAAGGACATGTGCTCTGTCAGAGAGACCTTGTAAGGATGGGAAATAGCATACAATCCCACGTTCTTATTCACCTTGACTGCATACTTGCCTGACGGTTGCTTGGGCGATTTGCCGTTGAACGTGTTTTTTGCAGCATCCAGAGGTTGTCCAGACACATCAAAATAGCGTTCTTTGGAAGAGGTTCCGAAATGGGCATCGATGACCATGGTCTCGGGTGACACGAAATACACCCTACTCTCTTTTTGAATAAGCTGCATCTCTTTCAACTTCTTTTTTTCGTC